>CAYRBN010000082.1:0-7078 GCA_964422625.1 uncultured bacterium
GACAGGGAGTAATGACCTGATAACCGATAACTGATTACCGATAACCGATTACCAATCACTTATCTGTTGACTATCTGTGTTTGCTTGGAAAATCAAGCGAAAAAGGAGGTGTAAAATGCGAAAGTTAGCTGATAGAGAGGAATCATTAGCCACCAGGGGGAGAGAGTTTGTGGGTGGAGAATGGGAGAGTACGATCAATGTCCGGGATTTCATCGTGCAGAATTACACAGCATACGATGGGGATGCAAGTTTCCTTGCTCCTATTGCCGCAGACACTGAAAAACTATGGGAAAAAGTGAAAGAATTGTTTCAAAAGGAACGGGCAAAGGGGGGCATATTGGATTTAGACACGGACACGATTCCCTCCGTCATCTCTCATGCGCCAGCTTATATAGATAAGAATCTTGAAAAGATAGTAGGGTTCCAGACTGATGCTCCATTAAAAAGGGTTGTTAAGCCGCGTGGTGGATTGCGTTTTGCAGAACGGGCAGCCAAAGAGTGGGGCTATGAACTAGGTCCCAAGATAAAAGAAGTTTTTTCTAAGTACAGGAAGTCGCACAACAAGGCTGTCTTTCAGGTGTATACACCCCGGATGAGGAAACTGAAATCCACGAACCTCCTGGTTGGAGTTCCTGATAACTTTGGTCGGGGTAGAATTATCGGTGACTATCGTCGGATAGCCCTCTATGGAATAGATAGACTCATTGAAGATAAGCACCAGTATCTGCAACAGATGTCGCCGGAAATGAGCGAGGATAACATTCGACTAAGGGAAGAGATTGCTGATCAGATCGGGGCATTAGAAGATATGAAGACAATGGCAGATATGTACGGATATGACATCTCCCGTCCAGCACAGACTGCGCAGGAAGCTATTCAATGGACTTACTTCGGCTACCTTTCAATGGTTAAAGACGAAGATAGTGCAGCCTGCTCCCTACCACAACTGGATCTATTTTTCGACATCTTTATTGAGCGGGATATCGCAAGAGGATTAATTAATGAAGAAGAATCGCAGGCTTTAATTGACAATTTTGTTATCAAGGTAAGGATGATTCGGCATCTACGGCCTAAAGTGTTAGCGGAGCTTATGGCGGGCGATGCTATATGGGCAACGACACCATTGGGTGGTATGACCGAGGATGGGAGGCATAAAGTAACCCGGACCGCCTATCGTATGTTACATACCTTAAGGAATTTGGGTCCAGCCCCAGAACCTAATCTCACTGTGCTTCTGTGCAAGGGGATGCCGGAATCTTTTAGGAAGTATGCTGCGGAGATTTCCGCTGAGACATGTGCTGTTCAGTTCGAAAATGACGATCTTATGCGGCCGGTTTGGGGAGATGATTATGGGATTTCTTGTTGCGTCTCTGCCCAGAGATGCGGGAAAGAGATGCAGTTTTTCGCTGCCAGATGCAATATGCCCAAGCTCCTCCTCATAGCTATTAATGGCGGAAGAGAAGAGATAGATGGTGAGCTTATAGGACCGGAGATGGCTCCTTTGACCGGTCCATATCTGAACTACGACGAAGTACGAGAGAGACTCTCTGTTTATATGGACTGGTTTACTGAAGTTTATGTTAACACAGTAAATTTAGTTCACTACATGCATGATAAGTACTATTACGAGAGAGTGCAGATGTCTCTTTATGATTCAGAAGTGAAGCGATATATGGCATTTGGAATAGCTGGCTTATCAATCGTTGCTGATTCCCTGTCTGCTATCCGTTATGCCAAGGTGAAACCCATGTCTAATGCAGATGGGCTTGTTACCGACTATGAAATAGAGGGAGACTTTCCTAAATATGGCAATGACGATGATAGAGTAGATGAGATGGCAGTGGAGGTGATACGAGAGTTTACGGGAAAATTACGGCGATTTCCTCTCTATAGAAATGCAAGGCATAGTCTGCATCTGCTCACTATTACCTGGAATATTCTTTATGGTAAGGCAACCGGGAATACCCCGGATGGGAGGAGGGCTCTAACGCCATTTGCTCCTGGGGCCAATCCTATGCATGGCAGAGACTCTAACGGAGCCGTTGCTTCCTTGAATTCAGTAGCAAAACTGCCTTACGATTGCTGCATGGATGGTATCTCTAATACCTTTACTGTGCTTCCATCTGCCTTGGGTAAAACTCAGGTAGAAAGAATAGATAATCTGGCGAGCCTTCTATGTGGATATTTCTCCCGTGGGGCCCAACACCTTAATGTGAATGTGCTTGAAAAG
The DNA here is from genome assembly GCA_964422625.1 of uncultured bacterium. Lineage (GTDB taxonomy): Bacteria > Hydrothermota > UBA3073 > UBA3073 > UBA3073 > CAYRBN01. The sequence continues at coordinate 2,231 of CAYRBN010000082.1, forward strand.
GAAACTTTAGAGGATGCGATGGAACATCCGGAAAAATATCCGCAGCTTACGATTCGGGTTTCTGGATATGCGGTGAACTTTATCAAACTTACCCGGGAACAACAGCAAGAGGTTATATCTCGAACATTTCATGGTGGTATCACAAGTTGTGACTAAAGGGCTGATTCATTCATTCGAGAGTTTCAGCACCCTGGACGGACCAGGAATACGCTATGTTATTTTCTTCTCCGGTTGCTTCTTCCGTTGTGTATTCTGCCATAATGTTGATATGGTGGAATGTCTGCCCGATACTTATAAGGAATATTCAGTAGCGGAAGTGGTGGAGAAGATTAATAGATCGCGTCCATATTTTGTTCCCTCCGGTGGGGGGGTTACCCTCTCCGGAGGCGAGCCGTTCTTCCAGTTTAACTTTATTCGGGAGCTGCTGATCGAGTTCAAAAGAGAGGGTATCCACACAGCGGTTGATACCTGTCTTTACACTTCCATGAGGCAAATCGAGCAGGTAAGCGAATGTGTTGATCTATTTCTTGTGGGACTTAAACATATGGATAACCACAAGCATGTGCAATTGACCGGTAGGAGTAATAATTCGGTCCTGGAGAATATTGCATATCTGAACTCATTGAAGAAGCCTTTTTGGATACGCTATGTGGTTATTCCTGGGGTAACCGACGATAAGAGTGATATCTGTTGGTTGGCAGAGTTCCTTGCTCAGTTTAGTTCACTGCAAGGAGTTGACTTGTTGCCGTATCATCGTTTGGGGATTAAAAAATGGCAAGCCATAAGCAAGGAATACACTTTATCTTGCGCTAAACCACCTACAGAGGAAGAAATGGAAGAGGTTAAACGGGCTTTCCAGGCATTTGATCTGCCTCTCTTGGCCTAACAGGTAGAGTAATTAGTTACCGGTGGAAAAATGTTTAGGACGCAGATAGACAGGATATGTAGGGGCAGGCAGGAGACCTTTCCCACGCTAACTAATATTAACACACAGATTTTCACAGATAAAACTGATGGACACAAATATAATTCATTATAAAGATTTTTTTGAAATCTGTGCCTATCTATTCAATCTGTGTAAATCTGTGTGCTTTTCCTCTTTTTTTTCTTGACAAAATCAAAAAGTTGATGTATAATCTTATAGTTTTTAGTTTTTAGTTCGCCAGGAGGCAGATGTGGTCAAAATAAGATTACACCGTATGGGAAAGAGGCATTGTCCGTTTTATAGGGTTGTTGTGGTTCCTTCCCGTTCAAAACGGGACGGGAAATATATAGAAGTGGTTGGAATATATAACCCCCTGAGGAAGGAGGAGACAAGGCTCTCTCTTGAGCGAATATCCTATTGGATAGAGAAGGGAGCTAAACCCACGGAAACAGTCGCCCGATTGATGAGAACATTAGAAAGGAGGAGCTATGGATCTGAAAGAGGTGATAAAACTGATGGCGAAGGCACTGGTTGATCAGTCTGACAAAGTCAGCGTGTCTGAGATAGACGGCGAACGAACTGTTGTATATGAACTGAGGGTTGATAAATCCGAATTAGGAAAGGTGATTGGAAAAGATGGAAAGACTGCGAGGGCTATGAGAACGATAATTACAGCCGCCTCTATGAAAGTAGGAAAACGTGCTGTGCTTGAGATACTTGAGTGATGCGCATAGACATCTTCACCGTATCAAAGGAAACTTTTAGAGGTGCTATAGAAGAAGGCAACATCAGACGCGCTCAAGAGAAAGGGCTTTTGGAACTTTCTATATGGGATATTCGCGATTTCTCCACTGACCCTCACAGGAAGGTAGATGACCACCCCTATGGTGGGGGCCCAGGGATGATATTGAGGCCCGAACCAATATTTGAGGGAGTGAGAAGTGTTCAAACCAGTCTTTCTAATGTTATACTTCTCTCTCCTCAGGGAAGGATTTTTGACCAGAAAATAGCAAAAGAGCTATCCATTCTGCCACATATTATCTTGATATGTGGCCATTATAAAGGGATTGACGAGAGAGTCAGGGAATATCTTGCACAGGATGAGCTCTCTATTGGGAAATATGTTCTTTCAGGTGGCGAGATCCCTGCAATTGTTATATTAGATGCAGTGGTTAGACTTATTCCCGGTGTAGTTGGTGATATTGAGTCTCTGAAGGGGGACTCCTTCTATTCTGACACCCTGGATGCACCATACTACACAAGACCAGCAGATTTTGAGGGGATGAGAGTTCCGGAGGTTCTGTTGTCCGGAAACCATAAGGAGATAGATAAGTGGCGGAAAGCAAGGAGGAGATCGTATGCAAGAGATAACGGACTTCAGGGTCGGGGACAAAATAAAGGTATGGACAAAGCTGAGAGAGGGCGAGAGGGAGAGAACCCAGATATTTGAAGGTATTGTGATAAAGAAGAAAGGCTGTGGTGTAAGCAAAACCTTTACAGTAAGAAGACTATCTTATGGGATTGGTATAGAACGAATATTTCCCTTGCATTCACCCAATATAGACCAGATTCGGGTGGTAAAACAGGGCAAAGTGAGAAGGGCAAAACTCTACTACCTACGAGGTAGAAAGGGTAAGAGTGCTATGAGAGTGAAAGAACGATAGTTTATACGCTATGGCTCAATGCAAAATGAAAAATGCAAATTGAAAAATGAAAAATAAGAGTGGAGCAAGATGCTCCACCTATTACTTTTTAGGACACAGATTGTAGGGGTAACCCTTGCGGTTACCCTATTGGGCAGGGGCAAGCCCCTACCCCTACATATCCTGTCTATCTGCGTTCATCTGCGTCCTAATCAGTTCTTTTCTCAACTCTTAACTCTCAACTCTTTGGGTAACCGCAAGGGTTACCCCTACACATAACTCTTAACTCTCTTTCTGCTTCACGAACCCAGATAGATGGATAAAAGAAGCTTCGGTATTGCTGGCGAAGAAAAGGCAAGCGGTTTTCTAAAGGAGAGAGGCTATATTATCCTTGATAGAAATTACAGAAGAAGGGGTGGCGAGATAGATATTGTCTGTGAAAGAGATGGGATTGTAGTATTTGTTGAGGTAAAAAGGAGAAGTTCTGATTCTTATGGAGAACCATTTGAAGCAGTGACTAAGAGAAAAAGGCGGAGAATTGCCCATAGTGCAAAAAAGTGGCTTTATGAGAAAGGTCTCCTCTCAAGGTGTGATGTAAGGTTTGATGCAATAAGTATCATAAGAAGAGATGGAGGAGATGAGATAGAACATATAGCAGATGCCTTCAGGCCATAAGATATTCTCTCTTCCATTTTTCCTCTGTCAGTTCACCTATTCTCTCTCCATAGCTAACAAGATCCTTTTTATGGTTCTCATCGTTTATTATCTTCTCACCAGATGGATCGGATGGTTTTGCGGATGTCTCCAAAAGAATCTTATGCATTATACCGTAGTGGTCTCTTATGGGACATTGTCTCAGCCAATTCCCTACCTCTTTTTCCTGTCTCTTATAACCATACTCAGCCTGCCAGTCTCTTATCCTTGTGAAAAGCTTAGACTCTATTGCGTCGGCAAGGGTCTTGCCCTCTTTGTATAGTTCAATCACATTATCAAGATAATACGGAATAAAGACACAGGGGCATATATTCCCGTTCCAATCTATAAAGAAATACCCACCAGGTCGTGCTCCGGCTATACAGCCAGTAGATGAGGTGCCTGAATTCCAGAAATCTACAAGAAAGATCTCCCTCTCTCTTACCAATCTCCACTCTTCCTCCAGAAGCCTTATCCTCTGTTCTGGTGAAGGAAGCATATTCATGGTATACCCCCTACCTATTGGCATATAGTGGAAATACCATCCATATATAGCTCCCTCTTTTTCAAAGTAGAAATCAATGAACTGATCACTTACAACAAGAGTTGGATTGTCCTTTGTAACCGTGACAGATATACCAAATGGAACACCGCACCCCCTCAGGTTTTCCATTGCGGTAAGTATTTTTTTATAGACACCCTCTCCCCTCCTCTTATCTGTCTCTTCTTTCAGTCCCTCCACGGAGATTGCAGGGGTTATGTTACCGCAGTCTGCAAGAAGTTCTGCAATGTTCTTATCTATAAGTGAGCCGTTCGTATACATAAGAAAGTAACAGTCATTATGCGTTTTTGCAATATCTATAATACCCTTTTGAGCGTCTTTATACAGGAGCGGTTCTCCACCTGATATGACAAAAAAACATGCACCCCAGGATCTTTTTGCGTCCTTTATAATATTGTCAAATATATCATAAGGTAGCTTCTTTGAGCTGGTATCTGCATTTGCGTAACACCCTTTACAGGTCAGATTACAGGTTTTTGTGGGGGATATTGTGATGAACACAGGTGGAAGTGAGCCATGTTTCTCCTTAAATTTCCGTCTGTTATAAAATCCTCCATGGAATACATTACCCATAAAGACCTGTAGTATCCCCTTTGCAGACTTTTTTGAGATAAGATTCCTTTCAAATGCCCTTTCAATGGAACGGAGAAGTACCTTACCCATAAGGTCTTTATCCTCCTGAACCTTCATTGGTCTACCATCAGGGTTTTCCATAAGCTCCTTAGACATCTGCTTCTCTATAGTATTCAGGAGAAACCGCCTTGTGTACCTGTTAGATATCGCGATCTCCCCGAGGTTGAGGATGCTATTTACCCCTCGTTTCATATCGACTCCCTGTTAAATAATCCCAAAATATGCGTTAACAAAACCACAGAGGACACAGAGATTATTTTAAAGATAAAAATTCTGTGATTCTCAAAGGATTCTCTGTGCTCTCTAATAAAAAAATTTAGTATATCTTAATGAGGGTTTTTGCGCCAAAAGAGTGCACAGAGAAAAATAGCTAAGTCCTTTATTTTTAAGAT
>CAYRBN010000083.1:0-7024 GCA_964422625.1 uncultured bacterium
CACTATATTCACCAGTCTATCCTGAACATATATTACCCTTTTTATCCCTGTCCTCGTCCATCTACTCACCAGATCTCTTGCAAGCCTCTCTATCTCCTCCCTATTTGTCCCTCTCTCCACCTCCAGCTTTGCTCTCAGCTTACCGTTTACCTGAACAGGAATCCTCAATACCTCCTCTCTTGAGAGTTCCTCACTATAGACCGGCCAGTCCATCTCTGTAATACTCTCCTCATTCCCTAAAATATGCCATAACTCCTCACATATATAAGGAGCAAATGGAGAAAGGATTAAGAGAAGTTTTTCACTAACCTCTCTCTTTGTATCATCGTCCATAGAGACATTCTGTGCGGAATTCATAAACTCCATAATGGATGCAATTGCAGTATTAAACTTAAATGTTTCCAGATCATCTGTAACCTTCTTTATAACTCTATGGAGAGAAGGGAGAATCTTACCCTCTCTTTTTCCTTCCCCTACATTTTCAGTGATAAATCTCCAAACCTTTTTTAGAAACCTTTCCTGCCCAACTATGCCCTCTGTATCCCAGACCACTGGTTGATCAAAGGGTGCCATAAACAGCTCATATAGTCTCAAGGCATCCGCAGAGTGTTTTTTCACTATCTCGTCAGGAGTTATCACATTCCCTCTCGATTTTGACATCCTCTTTCCTGTTCGGGCATGAACAACACCTTGATTCTTCAATTTTATAAAGGGCTCAACAAAGTTCACAAGTCCTGCATCATACATCACCTTTGTCCAGAACCTGGCGTATAAGAGATGCATTACCGCATGTTCTGCCCCGCCAACATAGACATCCACAGGAAGCCAGTAATCAACCTCTGCCTTGTCAAAGGGTCCTTTATCATAACCTGGGGATGCAAATCTGAGAAAATACCATGAGGAACAAGCAAAACCACCCATAGTATCTGTCTCCCTTTTTGCTGCCCCTCCACATTTTGGACAGGTGGTATGAACAAACTCTCCTATTTTTGATAGAGGGGACTCACCTGTAGCAGATGGCCTATACTGTTCTACAGGAGGAAGGAGAACCGGAAGTTCCCTCACCGCTACCTCTTTACATCTATCGCAATAAACGATAGGTATAGGAGAACCCCAATACCTCTGCCTGGATATGAGCCAGTCTCTCAGTCTGTAGTGGCAACTTTTTTTCCCTATACCAAGAGAGATTAGAGACTCTATCACCATCTTTCTACCCTCTTTTGAAGAAAGCCCCGTGAAAATGCCCGATTCCACCATAACACCCTCTCCTGTATAGGGAATCTCCCCACCCCTTATCACCTCTCTTATTGGAAGATTATACCTATTTGCAAAGGCAAAGTCTCTCTCATCATGTGCAGGAACCGCCATAATTGCACCTGTCCCATAACTGGACAGGACATAATCCGCAAGATAGATAGGAATTCTCTCCCCATTCAACGGATTTATACCGAAGCTACCAGTGAAGATACCGAGTGGTTCACTCTCTTTTGAAAGTCTCTCTATCTCTGTCTCTTTCTCTACCCTCTTTATAAACTCCTCCACCTCCCCTCTCCTCTCAGGAGTCACAATCTCTGTTACCGCAGGATGTTCTGGGGAGACGGCAAGGTAGCTCATACCAAAGATTGTATCCGCTCTTGTGGTAAAAACCCGCAGTTTCCTGGATGATCCTACAATGGACAGGTTAAAATCTATCCCCACACTCTTTCCTATCCAATTTTTCTGCATCTCTATAATATTTTCGGGCCAGTCTATAAGAGATAGATCAGAGAGTAGTCTTTCAGCATAAGCAGTTATTCTGAAAAACCACTGCTCTTTTTCAAGTCTCGTCACCTCCACACCACATCTCCAACACCTACCTTCCTCAACCTCTTCCCTCGCAAGCACTGTCCCACAGCCTGAGCAGTAATTGACAAAGGATTTTGCTCTGTACGCAAGCCCCCTATCATAGAGAAGAAGAAAGAACCATTGTGTCCACCTATAATACTCTTTTGATGATGAGTTTATCTCTCTCTCCCAGTCATAAGAGAGACCCATTATGGAGAATTGTTCTTTGTATTTCTTTATATATTTGGGAACCGTAATACATGGATGGAGTGATCTATTTATCGCCTCATTTTCAGCAGGAAGTCCGAAGGCATCCCATCCCATTGGATGGAGAACATTATACCCCTTCATCCTCTTGTATCTTGAGACAACATCTGTTGGAATGTAGTTTCTCAGATGCCCGACAGAAAGTCCATCTCCTGAAGGATAAGGAAAGAAATCAAGGCAGTAGAATTTAGACTTTTTTCTATCTTCAAGTGTCCTGTTCACCTTTTTCTCTTTCCATATTCTCTGCCATCTCTCTTCTATCTCTCTTGGTCTATATTCTGTTTTTTTCTCAATCTGAAGTCGCATAAAGTCCGTAAACCTTCTCTTACATAGACTTTCCTCTCTACCCAATAATATCCCTCTGCGCTTGCTCTTATTATATAACTTCCCTGTTCTAATGTTAGGGTATACTTTCCATATTCATCTGTGAGTACAGGTGCAATATCTACATCTTTTACTGTTATAACAGATTTTAACGCTGCATTGGTCTCTCTATCAACAACACTACCAGCAACCGCCCCAATCCTTGGTAAAAGTGGCGGTCTACGGAGAAGTTCTGAATTAAAAGTTGCAGAAAGGTCTATCCTTGGGCTAAGTTCTTCCCATCCACCAAGTCTGTGTTCTATTTTCGCAGCAAGAAGCCTTACCTCAAACCCAGATCTCTTAAAGTTAAAACCTATATTGAAATCTCTACCATCAAACTCAAAACCTCCTCTCATATTATCTATGATCTCTATATCCATACCCCAGAATATACCCACAGCATCATTATGGGTTCTTTCCCAGTTATAGATCCTATCTGTATTAAACTGTCTTGATCTTGGACCATATCCAACAAAAGCCCCTCTCCCAAATCCGATATTATATCTTCCCCATGGGCCAAAATCCTTTGTGAAAACAATATAAAACGAGTTCCTCTCAGAAGTCCTACGATACGGACCTATGTATGTAGAGTCATCCTCCCATATAATATACTTTCCTCTACCCACAGATGAGATATATCTTGCTGTCCATAAATTAAGAACCCCTATGGAGATACAAGGAACATTCTCTTTTTCTCTTATTAGATTAAATTTTAGAGACGGAGAAATATTAAAATCTCTTATTGTAAGATAGGACAGAGACATCTCAAGCCTATTAAATAGTGATAACATAAAGTGTAAGTCTGTATCTACCGGGAAGGGGTCATCAGAAGATGTAAATGTTCCGGCGAAAGTAAATTCATAGAAAAATCCTTTGTTGACATTCGCTGTAGGGATATCAAATAGAAAAGTAGAGGTTCTAATCTCACTGTATAATAGCGAAGTCCATAAGATAATAAAAGATACAATAACGGTTTTTGTCTTCATAATTTCTCCCTATGGAGTATATAGTATTGTAAAAAACTTAACCACAGACCTGTCTCGTCGAAAGACGGGGGAACACAGAGATTTTGATTTATTCAAGTTCACTCCAACGAACACTATTAGTTTTCTACAAAACTTATTAAACAACATAAAATTATATATATAAAGTAGATTTAATAGTAGGGGATGTGGAAATTTGGATAGAGAGTATAAATCTTCTTTTTTTTAAGTATGTTATCTCTCATTTTTTTTATGTGGATATAGTGTTGAAAAGACTATTTTTTTATCTTTTCTATAATTTGGTTAATCTCATTCCTTATATCTACATCTGTTTCTAATAGCTTTTTGATTTTTTCATAGTCATGTATAATAGTAGAATGGTCCCTTCCTCCAAACAGTTTTCCAATAGCTTTTAGAGGTAAATTGGTATACTCTTTTGCTATATATATTGCAATCTGTCTTGGAAAGACCACTGTTTTTGTTCTTCTTTTTCCTCTTATTGCCTGTGGGGTTATACCGTAGTGGTTTGATGTAACCTCTTGAATCTTTTCTATATTCATTTTAGTGATTCTCTTTTTTCCCAGAATCCCATCAAGTATCTCTTTGGAAGTTTCTATTGTTAACTCTGTATCAGTAAGAGATGTAAGAGCAAGGAGTGTTACGAGTGCCCCTTCCAGTTCTCTTATGTTTGATTTTATCCTCTGGGCGATATATAAAAGTATTTCATTAGATATTCTTGCACCACTCATTTCCACCTTTTTTTTTAGAATAGCGAGCCTTGTCTCAAGGTCAAGGGGCTTGAGGTCGCAGACCAATCCCCACTGGAACCTTGAAAGAAGCCTCTCCTCTATACCCTTTATCTCAACAGGTGGCCTATCAGATGACATAACAACCTGTTTCTCTTCATCGTATAGTGAGTTGAATGTATGGAATATCTCTTCCTGAAGACCCTCTTTGTTCTCTATAAACTGCATATCGTCTATTAGAAGAAGGTCCTTATTTCTGTATCGTTTTTTAAACTGCACAGTTGTCCCATTCTGTATTGCATCCACCATCTCATTTAGAAATTTCTCACACGAGGTGTAATATACCTTCAACCCTGATAGTTCTTCCTTCACATAGTTTCCTATTGCCTGAAGAAGATGGGTCTTCCCAAGCCCAACAGCACCGTACATAAAAAGGGGATTATAGGCCTGTCCAGGAGATTTTGCAACAGCAAGCGAGGCGGCATGTGCAAATCTATTGCCAGAACCAACAACAAAACTGTCAAATCTATATCTTCTCTGAAGGTTATATGCATCTACATGGTAGCGCTTTATTTTTTCGGCCGTTGGCTTGATTCGCCTTTCTACAGGGTTGAACTTTATAGACAGTTTTTCCCCTGTTGCAACAGCGAGTGCATCCATAAGCATATCGTGGTAATGTTCCTCAATCCAGTCTACAAAAAAAAGATTTGGCACATCTACAATAAGGAGGTTTCCTTTTACAGATGTCCCAGTTGTTGGTTCTAACCATGTCTTAAAAGATTGCGCAGGTACCTTATCAGTAACGATACCCAGGACATCTTTCCATATCTCTCCTGCCCTACCTGTTCTATCTTTTTCCACAGCGATAACTCCAATTAAAAGAATAAGATACTCCCAAAAAACCTGAAACTATCCACAAACTTACCCACATGTTTCTCACAATCTAACTCCTTTATTTATCAAAAGTTAAAGATAACTACTTCAAAAACAGAGAGATTTATTAACATACCAGATTAAAGAAAGGTAAAACAATGAATGAGGAAAAATACATATAAAATTATACCATAGAAATTGAAAAAGTCAAGAAAAAAATGAGGGAAAGCACACAGATTTTTACAGATAAAACTGATTTACACAAATAGAGTTCATTATAAAGATTTTTTTGAAATCTGTGCCTATCTATTCAATCTGTGTCCATCTGTGTGCTTTTCCTCTTTTTTTCTTGACAAAAGAGAGGATTTATGGTATAATATGTCAATCTGTTCTGTGAGAAAATGATGAATATGCTTTTTTTAAATATCTTGCTTCTTCTTGTACCAAGCCCTGAGAAACTTATATTAGATGCCAGGTTTGGTCCTCTGCCCATAGGAGAGATTACTCTTCACCTTGAGAAGATAAATGGCCTCTATAAAATTACCTGCGAACAAATAACCCACGGGTGGCTATCACCCATACACAGAATTAATGACAGATACGAGATATGGATGGATACGACTTTCAAACCACTTTTATATAAAGCCCGTATAGAGCAAGGTAGATTCAAAAGAGACAGAAAGATAGCATTCTATCATCATAAAGAGATTGCTGTATACAACGACCAAGATACGGTATCTCTCGCAAGGGGGGCGAGAGAAATTTTCTCACTGATATATTACATCAGGGCAATCTCTCCCTCTTGTGGGGATACTATCAGACTAATGCTTCATGATGGCAAGAAGAATAGAGAAATAGTGGTGCCTATAACCCAAAAGCAATTCTCTGGCGAGACCTATCTCGTCGCAACCCCCATTATTCAAGGAATAAAGATTTTTGGAGGAGAAGGGTTGACTCTCTATTACGATCAGGATATGGTCCCCTCCATCCTTTCTGTTGGGCTCAGGTTCGGGCATATAAAGGCGATAAGGAGATAAGAAGATAATGACTAATAACTAATTTCTAATGTCTAATCAAATCCCAATGACAAATGCCCCAAAAAATAATAATTCTTGACAGCACAGTATTCATTAGATTAGTGGATTTTTTTTCTTGACGATATTATGAGAAAAGATGGGAGATTGAACGACAAGATGCGAGGGGTAAGGATAATAAAAGACTACATCAGGGATGTAGAAGGTTCCTGCCTCATTGAGATGGGAAAAACAAAGGTCGTATGCACAGCAACGATTGACGAGAAAGTGCCTAAATTCCTAAGAAAGACCAAAATGGGCTGGATCACCGCAGAATATGGGATGCTTCCAAGAAGCTCAAAGGGAAGAATAGAGAGGGCACGCGGGGGAAGGATATATGAGATACAGAGACTGATAGGTCGTTCTTTAAGGAGTATAACTAATCTCTCTCTTCTTGCTGGAAGGACAATAATAATTGACTGTGATGTTATCCAGGCAGATGGAGGAACGAGAACAGCAAGTGTAACAGGAGGATTCATAGCGTGTTATACTGCCTGTCAGTATATGCTCTTTGAAGGGTTGATTGAACGGTTACCCTTCCACTCTATGGTGGCGGCAATAAGTGTTGGAGTGGTAGATGGAGAACTTATGCTTGACCTCAGTTATGAGGAGGACTCAACAGCTGATGTCGATATCAATATAGTGATGACAGAAAACCTTGATATAATAGAGGTGCAGGGGACAGGAGAGAGAAGGGCATACACAATAGACGAACTTATGAAACTTATAAAAATTGGAGAGATCGGCATCAAGAAACTTATAGAAAAAGAGAAAGAGGTCTTGTTCCAATCATAAGGACAAATCCTAAATCCTAATATCTAAATCCTAAACAATTTCAAAATTCTAAATTCCAATGTTCTAAACTTGCTTTCTATTTCATACAGGTTTTGTATTT
>CAYRBN010000084.1:0-6976 GCA_964422625.1 uncultured bacterium
ACCTAAAAAACTTTTTTTCAGCCACAGAACTTCACAGAAATACACAGAAGATGGGGAAAATAGATTTTTTTTCTGTGAAATTCTGTGTTATTCTGTGGCTTTATGCATTATTTGGGATAATTACAGTTGTATTAGGAGTTGCAGACACTTCGTGTTTCTCTCCTAACACACTTTACCGCAGCAGTATCATCTTCTTTGTCTCTCTATAGTCCCCCGCTTCTACCCTTGCAAAATAGATCCCTGATGCAAGTTTCCTGCCATCTTCATCTTTTCCATCCCAGGTTACTTCGGTAATCGGTAATCGGTGATCGGTAATCGGTAAGGTGCGGATGAGACGGCCAGCAAGGTCGTAGATGCTGATGGTAATCGGTTGGTTACCGATAACTGATAACCGATAACTGATAACCGTCTTTTCTCTGAACGGATTTGGATAGACCTTTAATCCATAATCCATAATTCGTAATTCATAATTCTCATTTTCTTCTATTCCCACGATTTTATAAATTGCCCTTGCCCTAGAGACACTTTCTATAATATCATCCATAGATAGACCACCCATAATAGCATAGGCAATCACTTTTTCTTCTAAAAGAAGATAAGGACCAAAGGACATAACAAAGGAGTAATCACCTGGAATATCTCCATCATCAAATGAGAGATCCCCTTTCAGAAATCGGTAAGCATTATAGTCTGACAATCCGCCATCTGGATGGATGAAGACAGTATTGTCTATAACAGAGAGATTTTTGAGGGCTCCAGATAATGGGACAATCGCTGCATATAAGGAATCCTTGTATATATATCCTATATCACCCACTATGCCTGCCATCTCAGCTGAACCGACATCAAAGTCAAGCCATGCACCTATGTATACTGAATCTATCGGGTTAGAAGGGAGAACATCTACCTTTATTATCACAAAATCATCATCTAGCGAACCAGAAAATACCCAACTATGCTGTGTGAACTCCACACCCCTGGGGTTAGGTGAACCAGAATCTGTAAATCTGGTCCAGCCATCCTGACCTGAGAATATCCTATCACCAATATAGAGTCCGCTCTCACGGACAAAGTCAGAATCAAGTGAGTTGTCACAGAGATACTGCACAGAGTTGCCAAAAAGTAGTGTTCCATAAGAGAGAATATTACTGCCTCCCTTTGGATATATGAACCCAATTCCATCCCCACTGAATGGTGATGTGAACCCATAAGAACCGTCATCTGATAAACTGAAATAGAAATTACCTACAGAGTGTGTCCCATACGGATGGGCTACCCTTCCTATCTTTATCTTGAAAGGCACCTTCTCCCTATACCCTCTATCTGTCTCAAGATGCAGATTCAGAGTGGCTTCATATTCTATAGGTGTTTCCTCGGCCGCCTGAACAATGAATATCCCCTCTCTCTCATCCCCAATCTTTATCTTACCGAGGTATGCCTGGCTGTCAATGATGGTAATATACATCTCATCTGTTGAGATCCGGGCAGAGACCCCATCTCCATCTCTTTCTCCCAGGTTTCCCACAATGGTCACAAGGTCTGCTGTCTCGCCCGGGTCAAGTCTCATATCCCTGGATGGATCATTTCTGATGAGATATCTATCAACATAGAAGTCAGGGAAGAGCGAATCACCAATGAATATTACACCCTCATAAGGAGAGATACCAGGACCTGTAACAGTAACATGGCAGATTCCGTGCAGAGAGGGAGAGAGAATAAAATCTGCAAATCCATAGGTATTTGTATGTTGGACAAGATAGAAGTCCCCTTCTTTCCAGAGGCATACAGTAGCCCCAAAGTAATTTATCCCATTCCTTTGGACATGTACCCTGACTGTGCAGGTGGCAATTGGTAGAAAAGACGGATAGGTCACCTCTGGTGTGAGTGGGTCCCGTTGGAATATAGGAACCTCAGGATCTGCGAGCAGATTGAGTGAGAACTGAGACCATCTGTATGGGTCATCGTCAAAAGATATAAATGGAGTTTTTGAGCGGACAAAGACCTCTCCCAGCCTTCTTGTTATGCCAAACATCTCGGGGGAGATGAGAATTTTGAAAAAGAGTGTATCAAACTGAGCTGAGTACAGGAATGGATTCCCGGACTCAAACCATCCATAAGATGTATTACCTATGAAAGCATAAGCACCACCATCAGGGTTCAAGAGAAAGCTCTCCCCTATACAATCCACATGAAATCCACCACTGTAGCAGGAAATTGTATAGAATAAGAATGGTCTTTCTCTGTTAATCAACCCATCAACATGGCTTGAGAGGAGGAGTTCTCCTCCTACTTCAAGTTTGGCGTAATATCCATGTCCCGCGTGGTTTACAAGATGCCTACCCTGATTTAACCCTGATAGTGTATTTAACACCCCCCCCGTGCCGTAGATCACATCGTATCCAGGCAGAAAATTGTTAGCTATATACTGTTTTAGAATAAGGAAGTCTGTATAGGCATCTGCTGGAAATCCAAGGAAAAATGCAGTCTCTATATATGTGGAATCGGGCTCTTTCTCATATCTTAAGGTCTTTTCAACGAAGGTATCAACCTCATCTAATGTATTTACAGGTGCCCTACCAACAACCACCTCTGGCAGCATATCCGAGGAATCCCAGGGTGATGAAAGGTCAGAGTAGAAGAGGTCAGAAGCTATACTGTCTGTCCATCCACCAACTCTTGCAAACTGCCTTTTCACAGGTATTATATCAACATCTCCTCCCAGAAGCACCCATGATATACCCAGGTTCAACCAGGCATAAGTTATATAATCTCTTATACTATGTGCACTATCTGCTGCGGGGAAGTTCGCCAATATCCACTCAATGGAGACACCCATTGCCTCGGTTCCTCTTCTTATTTTCCAGTCTAAAAGTGGGGCAAATCCTGAAAGAAACGCACTCTCTGTTATAAGAAGAAATTTTCCATCTTCAGCTTTTGATTCTCTAACATCCTCTGGATTTATAACGATGTTCCGAACAGACTGTGTAAGGACCGAGTTATATCTATAATCACCCTTTTGGGTCTCTATCTCTATCCTCACATTTCTGATAAGCAGGGTGTCATAGACAGGCAGGATAGAGATATATAGAAGTGGGTATCCACCGAAGCTTACCTGACGGTAGGTTAGTTGGTTAGTTGGTAAGTTGGTTGGTTGGTTAGTTGGTTGGTGGGTGGGAAATCTAAGGGGTCTGGGGGATGGGGTGAGTAGGAAGGTTCTCCTCTCAATCCTCTCGGTCTCTATCTCGATATCTATTTTACTTATGTCTCCGTCAAGTGCAATAAATCGGACGACCTTTGGAAGTGCCTCTTGATAAGGAACACTTCGGGTTCGTTCCCTGAGCATCTCTTCATCAATCTGAATATTGAAAGAGAGAAATGATGATATAAGATAGAATATTAGCATAACGCTTCAACTAACCCATAAGAAAAATGAAAATATCAGAGAGGGCTTTTGCACTCAATATGTAGGGATTTGATTTATCAAATCCAAAAAGGGCTTTCCCCTGCCCAATAGGGTAACCGCAAGGGTTACACCTACAATCTGCGTCCTAAAAATAGGAGATTTTTCAATGAGCAATGGCGTATATCATACTCGCTATTTCCAGATTCAACCCTTCTGTCCAGAGGATTGCCCTGCCATCTTTCAAGACCAAAATGGATGGCAGTTCCTTAAAAGTGAGCACTTCTTTTAAGTTCTCCATACCATAAAAGACCCTGCCTTTAAGCCCTGTGTCCTGACAGAATTGCAAAGCAACCTCCCTATCGGTTGTTTTCACAAAAATAAAGATAGGAATATCTCCAATCAAGGCAAGCCTTCTTGCAGTTGATATTGAACTCTCCTCTCTGGGGGTAAAAAATGCCAGAATCACCTTCTCCTCTTTTAGTGAAGAAGTGAAAAGTGTATCCCCTTCAGTGTCAACTAAAATAGTATCAGAAACTCCCTCAAATTTTCTGACAACAAGGTCATAGGGAGAGAGCATCTCTGGTGGTGGGAACCCAAGCATAACCGCCTTGAATACAGTATCTTCCTCTAAGTGGACAGGGTGAATTCTGACATATACATCTCCCTTTGCCATTCTAAAACCTGTGATAAAATAGTATTCTCCATACGGGGTTGTGAAAAAGAGAAAATCCCCAAGAGTGTCTGGAGTCGGTGTTACATCTCGAAATCTACCCTCTCTTAATTTAGATAGTGAAAAATCCTCATAATATTTGACATCCGTGCGTCTTTCCCTGTTCTGTATAAATTCAGTAACGATCACCCCCTCTTTTTCCACCTCTCTCTCCACATCAGCAACTCTTACAGTTACCCAGTCACCAGCATAGTATTCAGCAGATTTGTAATCCCAGCCAATACGGGCAGGAATCCCGGAGATTCTCATCATCTCTACAAAAATTAGAAGTCTTTCTAACATACTCCCTGTTCCTGCCCTGATTGTCTGGTATGGATTCATCATCCCACCAAAATAGTTTTTATCGCGCAGTGTATCAATATGTGTCTTTATATATTCCAATGCCCGGTTTGCAACTTCAACAGGATCTTCCGAAAAACCTTCGTTGGTCAGGTTATAATCAGTCCAGAGGGTTGCCTCCCAGAGGATTCTTGGGTTTGCAACATATTCAAAGAAGAGCATATCAGGAAAGCCATACTGCTCAAAAATTTTCTGTCTCCTTTCTGCCTCTTTTATAATCTCCTCCATACCATTACTGTCCAGTGCTATCAGGTCATTTGTGTGCATAATATCCCATAAAGAGAGCAGAAAATCCCTACTCTCCTTATGCTGTTTGAATGCTCTTATCAGGATTCCCCTGTTGCCGCGAGCGCGGTTCAGGTTTTTAAGCAATCTCTGCTCTAATGAACCCTCACAAAAGATGTCCAGAACCTCCTCATCTATAGTTTTAAGCCTTTCCTGATTGAGGTCATGCGTTACATAAGACAACTGTGGTGCTCTGTAGGAGGTCTCCTTTGGTATCTCTTCTATTTGCCTCACTCTCAGGATGAATGATGTATCGAGAATTGCAGTCTCCCCAAGGGTGAATTGAACTTCCACTCCTGGTATATCCTCGGCAAACCTGACCAACTCAAAATCCCATAATGAGTTCTTTTCAGCTGCAACAAAGAAGTCAGCCTTGCCCATCACTATATGTGCCTTTCCAGATTCATCCGTATATCTATGGGCAACCCTTCTTATAGAAGAAAAGTTAAAGACTGATACCCACACATTTGCACTCTCAACAGGCATCCCATAGAAATCCTTCACTGTGACAGAGAGCCCTGTGGTATCGGTATAATCTGGTGTAAGATTCAATATTGTGAATCCATCTCCCTTGTGATAGATGATCTCATCTCCTTCTGCAACATCTCCCCATGCGATACTTTTTATGATCGCAGCCCTTTTGACAGCATTTCTAAACCATCCATCATCTAATGCTGTCATCTCAGCCGCTCCAATAAAATGCCAACCATCTTGTGCCCAGACCTCAACCCAGGCATGATTTGAATTCGTGAATGGCCAGAATGGTGTCCACACTTTTCTTACAGGTATACCTACTGCACGACATGCCTTCATATAGACTATTGCCATCTCCTCACATCTTCCGATTCCCCTTCTTATTGTCATCTCTGCGGACTGGTCCCATCTTGCTGTCGGTTCATACCTCACTCTTTCGTATGCCCACTCGTTGACACTAAGTGCAGCTCTTTTGATGCAGGTGTAGTCCCTAACCCTTTCGTAAAGTTCTCTCCCATAATGAAGTCTAAAGTATTCCAGAGGCTCCTGCGAGACACGATAGGGTAAGACATAGTGCCTGAATATATCCTCTGGAATAAACCTTGTCCAGGGAAGGGAATCCAGATTGGTCTTCAATGCCAAAAGATCAAGTTGAAATGAATCTGCATCTATGCTCACAAGGTCTATGGTCGGCATATCGCGGCGAAGCCATTCTGCCCAGTCTCTCACCTCAGAAGGTGGATGACCCTGAAGAGATGACGAGATTAGAGAGATTATAAGATATACACTTATCATAGAATCTTTCCCACAGGTGTCCATCCTGAAATAGAGTTCACATATACCTTAACGAACTGACCCATTTTTACATCCTGACTCCTGACCCCTGACTCCTGACTCCTGATTATCACCTCTTTCCCTGTTCTGGTCTTTCCCATTGGAAGATTATTCCTTGTGCTTCTTTTCTCCACAAGAATTTCTACCTCCTCTCCTACAAGTTGTTCCCTCTTTCTCTGCGTGAGCCTGTTCTGGAGATCTATCAGCTTTTGTAGTCTTATCTTCTTCGTTTTAAGGGGAACATTGTCTGGAATTTTCCCTGCCTTTGTCCCGTCTCTTTTGGAATAGAGAAACATATATGCAAAATCAAACCCTATTCTCTCAACAATCTCAAGCGTCAGAGAAAAATCCTGATCCTCCTCTGTTGGAAACCCTACTATCATATCAGTGGATATGGCAATATTGGGAATCCTCTCTCTAAATTTCTTGACCCAATCTGTATATGCCTCTACCGTGTATCCTCTCCCCATCAGATTCAAGATTCTGTTGGAGCCTGATTGGAGAGGAAGATGGATATTTTCACATAGAGATGGACACTCTGCCATCACATCTATCAGTTGATCGCTTATGTATCCTGGGTGTGAGGTTAGAAACCTTATTCTCATATCATGGGATTCCTTGTCTATCATTCCAAGAAGATCTGGGAATGAGACCCCGTTAAATCTGTATTCAGTAACACTTTGCCCTAACAAAGTTACATCTTTTACCCCTTCTCTCTTTAGATAGTTAAATTCATCCAATATCTCATCAGGTCTTCTTGAGACAGCACTTCCTCTTAGATAGGGAACCACACAGTAGGAACAGAAGTTATCACACCCCCTCATCACAGGTAGAAATGCACTTACTCCATACTGCTTACTGCTTACTCCATACTGCCTACTGCTTACTCCATACTGCCTACTGCTTACTAT
>CAYRBN010000085.1:0-6856 GCA_964422625.1 uncultured bacterium
TCTCCCTTTCTCTATACTTCAAGGGTGCCAGGGAGAATTTTGACTATCCCCTGGATCTCTCTTGTGTAACCCCTTTTACACAACAGGTGTTAACAGAGGTAAAAAAGATACCTTATGGCAGGACAAAAACCTACGGGGAGATAGCAGGAAAACTTAAAAGAGATGGTGCACAGAGGGCGGTTGGCAGTGCGATAAAAAATAACCCGATTCCCATTCTCATCCCCTGTCACAGGGTGGTTGCAAAAGATAGTATTGGGGGCTATACTAACGGAGTAGGAACAAAGCTGTGGCTCCTCCTACTTGAGAAGACAGGAACATTCTCTGCTCTTATATCCGTGATAGAGCGTCTGAGACGAGAATGTCCCTGGGACAGAGTTCAGACCCATCACTCTCTTGTGAAATATCTAAAGGAGGAAACCGAGGAGGTTATAAGGGCAATAGAAGAGGGAGAAGGTCTTGCCGAGGAGCTTGGAGACCTACTCTTACAGGTATTGGTACACGCAGAGATCGCTACTGATTTTGATATTATTGAAGTATGTGAACGGCTCACAGATAAGTTGAAGACCCGACACCCACATGTATTTGGTAAAGCTATGAAGAATCATCCAAAAACCCCTGAGGATGTGAAGAAGATATGGGAAGAGATTAAGAGTAATAAGCCATTGATCAGTACAAGATGAAAAATGCTCTTTTTTTAGGACACAGATTCCTAAGCCTGTCAAGAACAGGCTTTCGTAGATTATCAAGATTCTTTAAGTGGAGCAAGATGCTATAGCTGTTACTTATCAGGTGTCAGATGAGGCTGTACAAAAACGACCCTGCGTACAATTCGTAGAGTATGTAACCGTAAGGGTTGTTCCTACCTTGTAGGGACAGGGTTTATCCCTGTCCACAGACCAGTTTTACCGTCCCAATCTGACTTTTTGTACAGCCTCTACTGCACTCCGATATGTTAACATAACAAATTTACAATTTGTATTTTGATATTTGATTTTTTTAGGGTTGTGAAGAACAAGCAACGAAGATTGGACTTCGCAAGCACATAAACCGGTATGGGGTATAATGGATATTAAAAATATACGAAACATAGGCATAATTGCTCATATAGATGCAGGCAAAACAACAACTACTGAAAGGATTCTCTACTATGCAGGGAAGACTTACAAGATAGGTGATGTGGATGAAGGCACAACTATAACAGACTATCTTACAGAAGAGAGAGAGAGAGGCATAACCATAACCTCTGCCTGTGTGAGCTGTATCTGGAGGGAGGTAGGTGTAAACATTATAGATACACCAGGGCATGTTGACTTTACCGTTGAGGTGGAGCGGAGTTTGAGAGTATTAGATGGTGCGGTCGTTATCTTCAGTGCTGTTGAGGGGGTAGAATCACAGTCAGAAACTGTATGGCGCCAGGCAGACAGGTATAATATTCCGAGACTGGTCTATATAAACAAAATTGACAGGGTGGGTGCTGACCCTTATGAGGCATGCAATATGATGAGAGAAAGGCTTTCTGTAACCCCCCTCCTTTTACAGATGCCTTATGGGGCCGAGGGGGCTCCCAAGGGAGTGATAGACCTTATAAGATGGAAACTGTTTGTATGGAAAGAGGGGATAGAGGAATATATTGTATTAGATATACCCTCGGAGCTCAAAGAAGAGGCCCTAAGAGAGAGAGAAAAACTTTTAGAGATAGTATCACTCCATAATGACAATATAGCAGAAATGTTTCTTGAAGGTATTGAGCCTTCTGTTCATCAGCTTGTGTCGGCAATAAGAGAAGGAACAATCTTAAACCATTATTACCCCATTTTTTTTGGGACATCCCTCAAAAACATTGGTATCCAGCCCCTCCTTGATGGAATAGTTGATTTTTTGCCATCACCCTCTGATCTTCCTCCAGTAGTGGGCACTGCCCCTGACGGAAAAGAGATAGTCCGAAGACCCCGATTGGATGAGCCCTTTTCTGCCCTTGTCTTCAAAATAGTGCAGGATCCTTTTGGGAAGCTCTCTTATAGTAGGGTATATTCTGGAAAGATGAGCAGGGGTTCTTCGGTACTCAATATGGGCACAGGAAAGATGGAGAGAATCACCCGTATATTTTTCATGTATGCCCAAAGAAAGAAAGAAGTGAATGAGATAAAAGCAGGGGATATATGTGTTTTTGTGGGACCCAAAGAAACTAAGACAGGCCATACACTCTGTTCAAAGGAGAATCCTATCCTTCTTGAATCCCCTACCTTTGCACAGCCAGTCGTTTCTGTCTCAATAGAACCAAAAACAAAGGCAGACGAGACCAAATTTCTCTCGGTTCTTAAACTGCTGGAAGAAGAGGATCCAACATTTGTATCCAGATTCTCCGAAGAGACAGGAAATATCATAATCTCTGGTATGGGAGAACTCCATCTTGAGGTCATTACAGGGAGAATAACACGGGACTATGGTGTTCAGGCAAGGGTCGGCAGACCAAGGGTGAGCTACCGTGAGACCATATCCCATGAGGCAAAGGGAGATGGAAGATATATCCGTCAGTCAGGAGGTAGGGGACACTATGGAGATGTGAAAGTTATAGTCTCTCCCAATTCAGACGGGATTCTGATAGAAAACAAGATAAAGCATGGAGATGTGCCAGGGGAGTTCCTTCCAGCAATAAAAGAGGGCATTTTTGAAACCCTTAATGGAGGAGTATTTCTTGGATTTCCAGTTGTCAACATAAAGGTGATATTAAAAGGTGGTTCATACCATGAGGTAGACTCCTCAGCAATTGACTTCAAAATTGCATCTGGTATAGCAGTAAAAAAGGCTGTAGAGTCTGCAGGTCCCTGTCTTCTCGAACCTATAATGAATATTGAGATAATAGTGCCTGGTGAATACCTTGGAGGTGTTCTTGAGGATATGAGCGTAAGGAGTGGAAAGGTGCTTTATCTACAAGGTAAGGGAAACCTCCAGACAGTAAGGGCAACCTGTCCTCTACGTAATCTGTTTGGTTATGCAACATCGATAAGGTCACTATCACAGGGAAGAGCCGCCCATACAATGGAGTTTGGACACTATGGCAGAGTTCCAGAGCAGGCAAAGGAAGAGATAGTCCGACAGCTGAGAGGATAGACTATATTTTAATGCAGGTTAAAGTTTCTTCATAAGGTGGGACATCATTTTGAGGAGTATCTAAAGATCCGCTACTACATTAGATTTGGATATCTATCCCGCGTAGTAGCGTAGCTTTATCTACGCAAAAAACCAATTTACGGGGTCTGCGGACAGGGATAAACTCTGTCCCTACAATGTAGGGACAACCCTTGTGGTTGTCCGCAGGGTTATTTTTGCACAACCTCTTTATCTACACAAAAAACGAATTATTCCCCGGACACTGTTTAATCTAAAAGAGTGAGTAAGTTGCCACATTACTCATTGACATTATCCCCTGTGTATTCTATAATATCCCTGACAAGGACTTGTAAAACGGTAGTGTTTATTATTAGTTACTGCTTGTCTACCGACAGATAAATATGTCCTTGAATGTCTCATTTTGAGTGTTGCGTAACAAACAAAAATTAAAACTTGATAGATACTTTTATGCATGCTATAATTTGATTAGACTATTTTTGCTGTTCAAAATAGTGATAGTTTTCATTTAGTAAAAAAATGAGATTATTGACGAAATACAACCAGTTACTACTGATTCTATTAGTGGCAATTGACCAGGTTACAAAATATATTGCTCAAAGAATTGAAGGGGAGATTATTCTTGGCTGGGGGTTTGGAATAAGATATGTTGAAAACTGGGGACTTGCTTTAGGTTTATTGTCACAAAATAGATATGTCAGTCTTATTTGGTGGGTGTTGGCCGCAATGGCTATTTTGTTAGCATATATTCTATTCCGTTATTATGTATATAATTACAAGCATAGCTTTATTGCAAGACTATCGTTCGTATTTTATGTTAGCGGATATGTCGGAAATGGAATTGATAGATTATTTTTGGGGTATGTTCGCGACTTTATTCTCTGGCCTGGTCCTACTATACCGAATTTTGCGGATGTTTTTCTGTGGATAGGGAGCATTTTAGCCCTAATTGAGTTAAAGAGAAATTTCGGGATGAAGAAAACTTTTAATCGCCTTTTCCGTGGAAGTATAGCAGACGACAAGAAAGTCTTATTGGAGCTGAAAAGTGAGGCAGTAAACATTTTTAGGAGGCAAAATGATAGAGATAGAGAATCTGACAAAGATATTTAAGAGGGGAGAAAAGAAGGAAGTCATTGCTGTTAATAATGCCAGTTTTACAGTGAATGATGGTGAAGTTTTTGGTCTGCTTGGACCAAATGGCGCTGGAAAGACCACTACCCTCCGAATGATATCCACCATCCTGAAACCTACCTCAGGGACCGCAATGATTGAAGGATATAATGTAACAAAAGAACCAGACAAGGTAAGAAAAAGTGTTGGATTTCTCACAGGAGAGACCAAACTTTATGACAGGCTTACTGCACGAGAAACCCTCTTCTATTTTGGGAGACTGTATAATATACCAGACGGAAAAAATAAGGGAAGGATTGAAGAGATTGCTTCTATGCTTGAGTTAAAGGATGCCTTAAACAAGAGGGTATCCACGCTTTCTGACGGTATGAAACAGAAGGTTTCCATCGGTAGAGCTACAATCCATAACCCTAAGGTTCTTGTTCTGGACGAACCCCTTACAGGACTTGATATTCTTGCCAGGAGATCTATTACTGATTTCATTAAATCCTCAAAAGAACAGGGTAAATCTGTCATATTCTCTACCCATGTTATGACTGAGGCAGAAGAGATGTGTGATAGGGTTGCTATTATCTATAAGGGAAAGATACTTGATATAGGAAAGAAAGATGAACTGAAAGAAAGATATGGAAAAACTACATTGGAGGAAATATTTATAGCACTTATGAGGAGGGAAGATGAGAAAAATTAGCCTGATACTTAAAAAGGAACTTTTAGAGATAGTGAGAGATAGACAGACTTTTGTCTTAATTGTGGTTACTCCGCTTGTTTTTTATCCGCTCATGATAGGGACTATAGGTTATTTTACGCAGATGGAGAAAATAAGAGAAGAAAAGGCTATCTACAAGCTTGGCATCATACACCCGGCTTTTGATCTATCTCTTGTTACCCATATTAAAGAGACTGGCAGATTTGAAGTAATAACAGGAAACGATGTTACTCTAATGTTTGACAAAGAGAAGGTGAAAGCGGTGCTAAAAATAATGGATCCTGGGCAGGAAAAAGAGATTGTTATCTATTACGATGGCGCGGATAAGGAATCTCAAAGTGCTATGGAAAGAATAACTGAAATAGTTTCCGAATATAGTGACTCGCTTGTCCAAAAACGAATTAGTGAATATGGGTTAAGTCCAAAAATACTTGAACCGTTTATTATTGAGAAGCAGAATATTGCCGGGGCAGAAAGGATGGGGGGGGTCAAACTTGGCATGCTTATCCCGTATTTTCTCATCCTTATGTCCTTTGGTGGAGCAATACATCTTGCTTCTAATATCACTGCAGGCGAAAAGGAGAGAAGAACAATGGAAACCCTGCTCGTGACCAATGTAAAGAGAGGGGAGATAGTTATAGGTAAGATGCTATCGGTTTTCAGCATCTCTCTTCTGACAACTATTTCTGGAGTTGTAGGACTTATCGCCACCTTTTATGCAGGGTTTACTGTTCTTGCAGGAGGAGAAGAGATAGTCTCTGTAGCTATTCCGTGGTTCTCTTGTCTCCTTATGCTGGTTGTTATGCTGCCTCTTATAGGGTTTTTTTCCTCTCTGCTTGTAGCAGTTGGCAGTGCCTCAAGAAATATGAATGAGGCAGGAAATTATATTTCCTACATATTCTTTGTGATAATAATCCTTGCCATCTTTTCTGTAATGAGACTTACCGCTCCTGCGGTGTCTCTATTTTTCGTTCCAGTATTGAATACTGCTCTATTGCAACAGCAGATTCTTGTAGGCGAATTCAGAGGACTGAGCCTCATCATTACCCTCAGTTCCACTATTATATATGCATCCATGGTGTTCTTTATAGCAAAAGTTAGTTTTGAGAAAGAGAAAATTCTTTTTAGAAGCTAAGGAGGTTATGATGTCTACACTGTTCTCTAAAGCAATTGGCATATTTTCAAGACCAAAGGAGATTTTTGTCTCCATAGATGAGAGACCTGATTGGCTGGTTCCATTCGCTATTGTTATGGCTATCTCTATTCTTTCTACTGTGATCACTTTCCATAGTGTGCTTCTTCCTGAACAGATGGCAAAAATGGCTGAGATGGGGACCCTCACAGAGGAACAACTCGCAAACGCAAGAGAGATGATGGGAGGAATGTGGGGAATTCTCCTGAGCCTTATTGGCGTTATCATTATAATGCCCCTCGTCCTCTTTCTGAGATCAGGGATCTTTCTTGTATTCTCTAATATCCTGGGGGGAGAGGCCAACTTCAAAAAGGTCCTATCCGTATTGTCCTGGACACTGCTTATACAGGGTGCCGGGACTATAGTGAAGACTCCCATTATGCTTATTAGAGAGACATCCCAGGTTATTACAAGTCTTGCTCTCTTTTTCCCATTTCTTTGCACTGAGTCTTTTAGCTTCAGACTTCTTAACAGATTTGACTTTTTCACTATATGGGGACTTGTGCTTATTGGGCTCGGGCTTTCTACAGTCTCAAAGTTTTCTATTAAAAAGGGGATGGGTCTTGTCTTCTCGTTATGGGTCATCTGGATAATAATATCTATGGCTTTTAGCGGACTTATTCCATGTCTCTAAATGAAAAAAAGGTTCCTTCCCAATTTAAGTGGGTAACGACATTTAACAGAAATTATTCCAC
>CAYRBN010000086.1:0-6536 GCA_964422625.1 uncultured bacterium
AACCACCCTTATTTTTGTAATAACGGCGAAACTTATAAAATATGGAAAAAGTTATATAAACGCAATCTATTCCTTGTAAATGATGAATGTCCCCTTTTGGCGTTCCCAAAATGTCTCATTTTGAGTGTTGCGTAACAAGTCAAAAGAATTTCCTTGACTTTTTATGAAATTGATGGTATAATAGAATTAGGTCAAATGACCCCTACTGGTGCAAACTATGATAAAAAAAGTTATCAAAAGAATCCTCGTTAGAATCCACCTTCTTGTTATCCCTCTCGGAATAATTTTCCTCTCGTGCCAACCTCCCACTCCTATTATTCTAACTACAGGGCAGGACTCCTATTTCCGTTATGAATTTGTTGATGTCTATATCAGTGGAGGGGAAAGATTGAAAGATATAGATTTTCGTGTTCTGGTTATCAAAAATGACTCGCTGGTTATAACTATCGGAGACAAAAAAGAGATAAAGATGAAATATAATTCTGAAACAGACCAATGGAAAGGCAGGTGGCCTGTTCCATGGTATGCATCTCCTGGAGAATATACGCTAAAACTAAGCCTTTTAGAGTCAGAGAACCTCCCAATAGATACCACTTTTCTGATTAAGAGGCGAGAGCCACAAAAAATACAGGCAGGCTTGTGCGTAGTAAATTGGGAGAATATGAGACCTCTTCGCGGTCTGAGATTGAGATGCCCTGATGGAGAGTTGGGGGGATGGAAGAAGATCTTTGACTGGTTAGAATGGATGGGAGCAGACGCATTATGGTTTATTGCAGGTCAGACATCGGCATATACTACAGAAATATGTAGTCTGTTTCCCTGGAATGCAGACAATCTTGAAATGATAGATGATATAGCCAGAGAGGCAAAAAGGAGGGGCATTAAAAGTGGAGCATGGGTTTCCTGCTATTATATCTTTGGACCAAAAAGATACAACCCTGACTACAAGTTTGGATGGGACTATAGAAGGAGCCTGGGGACCTCAGTGCCAACCGATGCGATATCAATTCTTGATGAGAGGCGTCTTGCAGATATTATTGAGTTTACAAAGAAGCTTTATGAGATAGAGGAACTTTCCTATATTGGTTTAGACTATATTCCAGATGACTATGGAGCGATAGAGTTGGTAGATGAGTTTGTCTCTGAGATGAATGTCCAACTACCCGATGAATGGAATAAGTTCTCTCTATTAGAACGGAAGAACTGGCTTGGAAGGATTGTTAAGAGACCCAGAAATAGAGAGATCCCTCTGATTGACCAATGGAACTGGTGGCGGGCACACAGAATATCCTCAATCATCAGAAAGATAAGTGATGGAGCCGAAATTAAAAGACCTCTCTGGGCATTTATTCTATCATGGGAGAGAGGATGGCAGCATGGTCAGGACCCGATAATGTTTCAAGATGCGGGTGTTGATATCAATGCAGTAATGCTCTATCAGGCTAATTGCGCACAGTTTAACAGCCTGCTCAGGCAATGGAGCAGATACATAGACAGAGATGATGTCAATATTGTTGCAGGTAATCAGGTTGACTGGTTCTGGCATCAGAATAGTCTTGATCCTCCAGGACCTTTAAAATTTTACACCCGTCTTATAAGAGGTATAAACGAGATGCATCAAGATGGGATGGTCAGGGGCTTATTTATCAATGACCTATCCAGGGCATTCTGGGGTATAAAGGGACCTTATTCTACCAAGGAATGGGTTATTGCATCAGGGGCTTCCTTCTCCCGTTTGAGAGAGCAGTATAGGAAGATTCCTATAAAAACAAGAATAATATTGCCGGATAGTGTTCTGTTGGGAGAGATGTTTAAGTCTGAAGTTGTTGTAGAGAATATAGGCAAAGGGGAGTTAAGGGATTTAGATATATCCCTCCTATTGCCCGAAGATGGTATTATCTCTGTTGGAGAACCAAAAAAGAGAGTTGAATATCTATTGCCAGGAGAGACCAAAAGGCTTATTTTTAAGGTACAGGGCAATAAAATTGAACAAGAGAGGGATTCAAGGTGGATGGTTGCCAGTCGTGTTGTTTCAAGTAAGCCTAACTTTTCTTTTGGGTATGTGAAGGTAGTTCCATTAAACCAGGAGGAGATATGAATTGGTTACCCATGTTGTTACTGGTAGGCAGTGTGCCTGATAGCACTCTGCTTATGTCCAGGCCTGATATACATGGTGATAAAATAGTCTTTGAATACGGTGGCGATCTATGGTTGGCATCTCAGGACGGAGGAAGAGCAAGCAGGCTCACATCAGATAAGGGATTTGAGACCTGGGCAAGATTCTCGCCTGATGGAAGGTATATAGCCTTCAGTGGGCAGTATGATGCAGACAATTTTGATGTATATGTGATGCCTACAGATGGTGGAGCTCCTGTGAGACTGACATACCATCCATCTGCTGATATTGTTACTGAATGGGCAGATGATGGTGAAAGTGTCCTGTTCATCTCCAGACGCAGAGAGAGGTATCATAGACAATTATATAGTATATCCTTAGAAGGTGGACTTCCGAGACAACTTCCATTACCTTCATTAGGGTGTGTCAGTTTTTCTCCTTGCCGCCAAAAGATTGCATTCAATCGTCGTCCAGCACGACTCAGGTGGCGGGGGTATCGTGGTGGACTGGCTCCTGATGTATGGATATATGATATGGAGCAGGATACAGCCTGGACAATAACAGACTGGGAAGGGATGGACATATCTCCCATCTGGTATGGAGATAATATCTATTTTCTGTCTGATAGAGATGGCAGGGTCAATATTTACAGATATGAGATAGAGACAGAGATTATACATAGAATCACAGACCACAGGGACTTTGATGTTAGGGTTCCAGGTCTGGGCAATTCTAATATCATCTACCAATCTGGTGGTAGTCTATGGGTCTTGGATCTAAAGACTGAGAACTATAATAGGTTGATAATTAATGTTCCTCATGACTACATCTCTGTTCGTCCCAGATATGAGAATGTTGCCAAATTGATTGATTGGTTTGATATATCGCCACACGCTAAACGCGCAGTATTCAGTGCCAGGGGCGATATCTTCACGGTGCCAAAAGAGAAAGGACCTGTCCGAAATATCACAAATACAGAAGGTGCACGGGAGATTTATCCAGCATGGTCCCCTGATGGACAGCTGGTAGCATACCTGTCTGATAAGACAGGTGAGTATGAGATTTACACAAGAAGGGCAGACGGTACAGGAGAAGCGACCCGCATTACCTACGATGGTGACTCTTATAGATGGCCCCTTGTATGGTCCCCTGATAGCAGGAAACTACTCTATTCTGACAGTAAGTTACGACTATTCTATGTAGATATTGAAACAAAAAGAGAGACTCTGGTTGACACATCTACCATCAGGTACATTAGAAGTTACCGCTGGTCCCCTGATAGTCGCTTTATTGCCTATATTAAGCTGAATACAAACAGATATGGAGCAGTTTATATCTATTCAGTTGAAGAAGGAAAAAGCTACCAGGTTACTACAGATCTATTTGATGAAGATGACCTATATTTTGATCCAGATGGTAGGTATCTTTATATCATTTCGTCAAGGACATTCAGTCCTGCACGAGGCGATTTTGGTGAACTACAGGTCTATCCAGCAACCCAGAATATATGTTTAATCACATTACAAAAAGAGACACCTTCACCATTTCTACCAGAGAGCGATGAAGAGATAAAAGAAGAAGAGAAAGAGGAAGAAGATAACGAGGAGATAAGGATAGATTTTGAGGGTATTACAGAGCGTGTAATAACAGTCCCTATCCCGGCTGGAGACTATTGGGGACTACTGGCAACAGAGAATAAGATACTCTATCTAAATAGAAGGAATTTTGCATCAAGGAACCCTAAGTTCGATCTACACATCTACGATATAGATAAACAAAAAGATAGGGTGTTGATCAAAGGTATAAATAGTTACGCACTATCAGAAGATGGCAAGTCCGTTCTATATAAAAGTGGCAATACCTATGGGATAATTGAGGTAACAGGAAAGGACTTAACAGTAGGAGCGGGCAGGCTGAGGACCACAGAGATGAAACTGAGGGTTGACCCTGTCCAGGAATGGACACAGATCTTCAATGAAGCATGGCGTTTGCAAGGGGACTTTTTCTATGATGAAGATATGCATGGCATGGACTGGGAGCATCTACACCAGGTCTATAGTGCGTTTCTACCTTATGCAGCGGACAGATGGGATATAAATTTTCTCATCTCCGAGATGTACAAGGAGTTGGGTGCCTCACATATGGGTGTTTGGGGTGGTGATGAGCATCCCAAAAAGGGTGTAGAGATAGGGCTTTTAGGTGTAGATTTTGAACTGGACGAGAGGACTGGTTTCTACAGATTTAAGAAGATCTATCAGGGTGAAAATTGGGACAGAGAGAGGCGAGCCCCACTCACAGAGCCAGGCGTGGTAGTGAGAGAAGGTGAGTATCTTATTAAGATCAATGACAATCTTGTGCAGTTCCCAGATAACCCTTATGGATATTTACAGAACACTATAGGGAAGAAGATAATGATTGAAGTCAATGATAGACCTCGTCAAGAAGGTGCTCGTACAGTGGGTATTAAACCTATCAGTCTGGGTAATGAGATGGAATTACGATATCTTGATTGGGTAGAGACCAATCGTCAGAAAGTGGCAGCTGCCACCAACGGACTTATAGGCTACATACATGTGCCCAATACTCTTGAATGGGGATTGGAAGAGTTTGGCAAATATTTCTTTGCACAATTAGATAAGAAAGGACTGATAATAGACGCTCGGTATAATGCAGGGGGATGGTCTCCTACTATGTTTATGAATTACCTTCAGCGCAGGCCACTCGGTAAATTTGTCCCACGAGTGAGGCAAAAATATCCGGACCCGCCTGTCAGATTTCATGGAAGACTCGTGTGTATCACCAATGAATATGCAGGCTCGGGTGGTGATATGTTTCCACATTATTTCAGAGAGCTGGGTCTTGGTCCATTGATTGGCACCCGCACAATGGGCTCCCTTATCAGTACCTGGCACTGGACTCTTATGGATGGCGGTGTCACACAGATACCGATAGCAAGATTTTCTGACCTAAAGGGCAATTGGCTGATAGAGAATGAGGGTGTAACCCCTGATATATTAGTGGATAATAGGCCTGATCTAATTATGAGAGGTTATGATCCACAACTAATGAAGGCAATTGAGGTTATAATGGAAAAGCTAGATGGAGAATAAGAGAGTAGCAGTAATAGGATTTGGGCTAACAGGAAAGGCAGTAGTCGGTTTTCTCTTGAAAAAGAGGGCTCTTATTACTGTATTTGATGAGAAAGACAGTCCTCAGTTTGAAAATCTAAAAAGTCTAAAGAAAAAAGGTGTAAGATTTAGTTTTGGTCCGTTTAATTTTGAGGAGATTGCCAGGGCTGACCTTGTTGTGATAAGTCCTGGCATCAGTATTTTTAAGTACCCACAGTTTGTAAAATTAGGTGCTATCTCTGAGATTGAACTTGCATTCAGATTTTTCAAGGGCAAACTTGTCTGCATAACAGGAACTAATGGAAAGTCCACCACTGCCACCTTGACCCATCATCTTTTTACCAGAGGAGGTAGAAAGAGCTATCTTTCAGGTAATATTGGTATCCCGTTTATCAAAGATGTGGAAAAGATAAGAGAGGATGAATATGCCGTGGTAGAGGTATCCTGTTTCCAGTTAGAAGAGATAGAATCATTTAAGCCTGATTATACTATTCTAACTAATATAAGTCAGGATCATCTTGACCGATATCCTTCTATGGAACTATATCTAAAAACCAGAAAAAATATCTTCAAAAATCTCCTACCAGAAGATAAGGTGATTCTGAACTTTGATGATCCTATAATTAGAAAAGATTTTTCTGTCCTATCTGATGCAGAGGTTCACTGGTTTTCTCGTAAATCCCAGATAGAGGGCACCTTTCTGAGAGGTAACAGTTTTATCTTTCGGAATAAAGGAAGAGAGC
The DNA here is from genome assembly GCA_964422625.1 of uncultured bacterium. GTDB lineage: Bacteria > Hydrothermota > UBA3073 > UBA3073 > UBA3073 > CAYRBN01. Next base: position 5,988 of record CAYRBN010000086.1, read on the forward strand.
ACCATTTTTTTGACCTGATGGACCTTCCTCTCCTTGGTATCCACAATATAGAGAATGCCCTGGCTGCATCCCTGCCTCCTCTATTAGAAGGGATAGAGATGGGAAGCCTAAGGCGAGGGCTGAAAGATTTCAAGGGATTAGCCCATAGAATGGAATTTGTAACCCGGGTTGGCGGTGTAGATTTCATCAATGATTCCAAGGCTACCAATGTGGATGCAGTCTTAAAGGCATTGATGAGCATCAGGGAAGAGAACCTTGTTATAATAATGGGAGGAAGGTATAAGGGAGGAGACTTCTCTCTATTAAGCCCTTTATTGAGAGCTAAAGTGAGCTTAATTGTCTTAATGGGGGAGGCAAATGCTATAATCAGAGAGCAGATTGGTAGTGATCTTCCTATAGAGAAGGTATCTGATATGAGAGAGGCAGTAAAGCTATCTTTCAACAGGGCAGGACCAAAAGGTATCGTCCTTCTATCTCCAGGGTGTGCCAGCTTTGATATGTTTGACAGCTTTGAGCATAGGGGAGAAGTATTTAAGAAAGAGGTTAAGA
>CAYRBN010000087.1:0-6507 GCA_964422625.1 uncultured bacterium
TCAAGGGAAAAAGGTGGGTATTATTTCAAACATTCCAAATCCTTCTGGGTTTTTTGAACCGAGTCCTGTATCATAGGCAACAGATAGAAATAGGGGAGAGGCTTTGATTTTGAATCTTCCCATCCATCCCTTGATTATCGTTCCTTTGTATTTTATTATCTTCTCATACAAAGTTTTTTTTACAAGAGGTTCTATTGAAAATTGTGGTTCTTTTGCCTCTTTTTTATGTATTAAATGGAATTTCTTTTTCAGATTTTTTCCGATAAGTTCGGAAAATTCTTTCTCATAAGGGGAATAGTAGTATGTTTTCTTCCTGCCATCTTTTGTGCTCAGGGTGCTGTAGATTGTGATGGGGGAGAGGGTGCGGATGTGCATCTCTTTTTTGAACTCGGGATTGGGATATACTTCAATGGATATTGCCCTTACTCTTTTTCTATTCAGGGTTAGGTTGTTTTTTGTTAATAGTCCTTCCGCGAATTCCTGTATAAATCGGTTGTCAGAGGAAGATAGATAGAAATAGAAAGGGTTTTCAAATTCAATTGTTCCTCCCATCAATCTAAATTTTCCATATATACGGGAGAATGTGAATAGTTTAAATTTCCTCTTCCCATAGAGATAACCTTTTTGATGCAGGAATGATGCCAGTTTGGGTGAAATGTTGGTATAGATAAATGACTGGACAAGGTGATTATAATGGATGGAGAGTTTCAGAGATTTTTCTCTGGTCTCCAATGTTATTTTTATTCGCATTTGATTTATTATACCAGATTATGCATTAGCCACAGAATTTCATTCACCCCGCACCTATGCATAGGTGCGGGGCAGGAAAAAACACAGAAATAGATTAAATCTATGAAAAATCTATTTTCACCTTTTGGGTGAAGAATAGATATGCCATATTATAAGACAAAGGAGGCAAAAAGTCAAGAAATACCTTTGAGTTATCTGTTTTTTAATTCTTCAAAGAGCAAACTTAACGCATATTTTAGGATTATACAATATATTCTGTAATTTGTCAAGTATATTCCACAAAAACTATCTTAAATATTTTCTACATATAGCCTGTCAGAGTACTTCATATTTCCTCTATTCCTTTTGCTATTAAATAACCGATCTGCCTCGCGGTCATTAGGCTATTGTATAGTATATCAGTGTATCAGCAGATCAGTAGGCAGGATATCAGCGTCCCAGAAGATCAGGAGCGAGAGCCCTAAATCTGATCCCCTGATCTACTGATACTCTTCCTACTGATATTCTGATGACCTGATACACTCGTTTTTTTGATAACCGATTACTGATAACCGAATGTGGGAGGCATCTCCTGATGCCGATGGATCAAGGTACCGTCAAACAGACGGCGGGCAGGCAGGAGACCTTATAAAGATTTTTTTTTGAAATCTGTGTCTATCTATTCAATCTGTGTCCATCTGTGTGCTTTTCCTCTTTTTTTCTTGACTTTTAACAAAAATAGATGTATAATTAGATTTTTAGCAAGAAATTAAATTCCTGCTATGATATTAGGCTACTGGATACTGAGTCTCCTGTCCCGTATAATACCGCCCAATCTTGCTCGTTTCTTCGCAAGAATAATGGCAAATATTATGTATTGGACATTCTATCGTGGAAGAAGACGATATGTCTTTGAAAACTTGAAGGCTATCAAGGGGAAAAAGATAAGTTGCAGGGAATTACATAGACTTGCAATGAAGACTTATGAGAACTGGTGTGTATTCATATATGAATTTCTTATACTACCTTCAGTATATAAAAAAAGTATGCTGAATTTTGTTACCCCTGTAAATATTGAGAGAGTAAGAAACTCATCTGTGGCACTCACAGCACATCTTGGAAACTGGGAATGGGGGGCTGCTACCCTGTCGGAGCTGGGTTTTCATCTTACAGTTATAGCCCAGAGACACCCTTATAAATATGTTACCGAGTTCTTTACAAAGAAGAGAAGGTCTGCTGGGCTGGAAGTGGTATATCTTGGAGAGGGGATGAAGAAGATACTGAACACCATAAAAAATGGTGATCTCGTAGCAACTCTTGGTGATAGGGACTATACAGAAAATTATATGGTCGCTAACCTTATGGGAAAAAGGATTGCCATTCCTCGTGGCATATTTGAATTCGCTCTCAAAACCAATGTGCCTGTAATCCCTAGTTTCTGCTTAAAAGAGAAGGAGGGCTATAAGCTCTATTTTGAGAAAGCCATTGAACCCTTTTCACTAAACCATATTATGGACAATTGGCTTCAGATACTTGAAAAGTATATAAGGAAATATCCAACACAGTGGTATATGTTTGATGATATATGGATAAGGTAGTTATTGTAATACCGGCTTACAATGAGGAAAAGGCTCTTGATAAGCTTCTTGCCTCTATCAGGTTCCCACCAGAGGATATAATTGTGGTGGATGATGGTTCTACTGACAATACTGCTTCTGTATCCAACTCTGCTGGTGTGCGGATAATAAGGCATAAGAAAAATATGGGAAAGGGGGTCGCTCTCAGAACTGGTTTTAGAGATGCAATAAAAGAGGGGGCAGGATGGGTGGTCACAATGGATGCAGATGGGCAACATTGTCCAGGGGATGTCCCTCTATTTCTTAAAGCATTAAAAGCCGATAAAGGAGATATCATAATTGGAGAAAGGGAAGTATCCAACAGGACTATGCCAACTTTAAGATTTCTTACAAACCTTACAACATCCTTTATTGTTTCAATTCTCGGTGGTAAAAGGGTAAGAGATTCACAATCAGGTTTCAGGGTGCTTAAAAGTGAGGTGCTGTCAGGAGTTTCTGTCTCCACGGATAACTTCCAGGCTGAGTCAGAGATTATCATAAATGCGGCAAGGAAGGGGTTTAGAGTCACCTCAGTTCCTATAAAGACTATCTATAACGAGTCTAATAGCCATATAAGGCCATTTTTGGATACATTGAGGTTTATAAATCTTGTGTTGCAGAGTTTATGGAGGCAATGAGAATTCTTCTTACAAATGATGATGGCGTCCAGTCAAAGGGGCTTCAGTATCTGTATAGTCTCCTAAGAATTGCCCATGATGTAACAGTAGTTGCTCCGGAAAGAGATATGAGCGGCTGTTCCCACTCTATAACACTCCGTACCCGTCTCAGAGTGAAACAGATTACAACTAAAGTATACAGTGTAACAGGAACGCCAACAGACTGTATTGTGCTTGGACTAAACTCCATAATAGATGAGAGGCCAGATATGGTTATCTCTGGAATCAATTTAGGTCCTAATCTTGGTTTTGATATAACATATTCTGGAACTGTGGGCGGGGCACTTGAGGGAGCAATATGGGGTGTCCCATCACTTGCTATATCAATTACAGGAGTTGGAAATCTTGATGACACCTCAGGATGTTTATTTAAGATGTTATCTCTTGTAAAAGAGAATAGTCTTAAAAAGTTTCTTCTGAATATCAATGTGCCACCAGAACCCAGGGGGATAAAGGTAACAAAGCTTGGAAAGAGGGTGTATGAGAATGTGGTAACCACGAGCAGGAAATACTATGAGATAGGAGGTACGCCTCTGCATGCAGTAAGCGATGGACAGACTGATGTGAAGGCAGTAGAGGATGGTTATATATCCATCACCCCCATTTCGCTTGATTTTCTTGAACATAATCTCTTCAAAAAACTATCCTTCCTGAATGAGGGGTTTGACTATAATGGAATTTCAAAAAAAGCTTGATTGCGTATGTTATTAGCACACAGATTTTCACAGATAAAACTGATTTACACAAATATAACTCATTATAAAGATTTTTTTTGAAATCTGTGGCTATCTATTCAATCTGTGTCCATCTGTGTGCTTTCCCTGATTTTTTTCTTGACAAATTTAAAAAGTTATGATATACTTAAATTATGAGAGTGTCTCTGGAGTGGCTTAAGGAATTGGTAGATTTAGGTGAAATGGCTCCTCTCGGTCTCTTCTCCCGAGCAGGGATGGAGGTGGAGGAGGTCTTTGAGCTTGATGGGGATACTGTATTTGATATTGAAAGTTCTCCTGTCAGAGGTGATCTACTTGGGATGTGGGGGATAGCACGAGAGATTGCAGTATTTTTGGACGAGGATATCTGCTTACCTCCTTCTATAGTCTCTCACGATAAGTTAAAGGATGTTGAAGTTAAGATTGAAGAACCCAATTCCTGCCTAAGATATTCCTGTGGCGTGGTAACCGGCTTGCAGATAAGAGGGGAGACCCCTCTATGGATTAAAAAGAGACTGAGAACTATGGACTGTGTTCCCCAGAATAGTCCTGTTGATATAGCTAACTATGTTACTTATGAGACAGGACAACCCATACACCTCTTTGACCTTAATAGTATCTCAGGGAATATTCGGGTAAGACTTTCAAGAGAGGGCGAGGTTATAGAAACACTTGATGGCATATTAAGAAGGCTACCAGAGGGTATACTCCTTATATGTGATAGAGACGAACCTATTGCAATTGCGGGAATTATAGGAGGAAACAAGACAAGATGGACAGAGGAGACAAGAGATGTATTGGTGGAAAGTGCCTGGTTTGAGCCCATTACAGTAAGAAAAGGCGCAAGGAAACTTGGAATTTCTACCTCTGCATCCTACAGGTTTGAAAGGGGTGGGGATATCGGAATGACCAGGACTGCACTTGAGAGGGTGCTTTTCCTTTTGAGAGAATGCTACCATGGAAAATCTGATGGCATAATTGATAGATACCCAGAGAGTGCTGAGAAGAGGGTTCTGTCTATATCATCAGACGCAGTAAATCGTGTGCTCGGATCCTCTTTCAGAGACTCTGCTCTGCTCTCGTCTATTAAAAAGCTTGGGTTCAACCTGATGGACAAGAAGGTTGAGATACCGTCTTATAGAAGGGATATCACAAGTGAGATTGATCTCGTAGAAGAGATTGCACGATTTGAAGGGTATGATAATTTTTCCCCTCAAATGCCGTCTCCATTGATAATAGAGAAAGAAGAATCCCTTGAGAAAAGAGTGAGAGATGGAATGGTTGGACTTGGATTCAATGAGGTATATACATTACCACTTACAAAAGAGGGAAGTGCAAAACTTATAAACTGGATGAGAGAGGATCTCTCTGTTTTAAGAGAGAGTATGATAGAGGGTCTTCTATCTGTTGTAGCCCGTAACAGGGCATACGGCACTGCTCAGGTTCGTATATTTGAGATAGGAAAGGTATTCAGTATGGAGGGCGAGGTTACTATGAGGAGCAAACTGACAGCGGTTATGTCAGGCAAAAGGGGAACAACTCCGCTGTGGGGTTGTGAGAGTGTAGATTTCTTTGATATGAAGGGGATATTAGAGTCACTGTTTGAAATAATAAAGATAAGAGGATGGAATGGGCAGAGGCAAGCCCTGCCCCTACCGAATTATGAGCATGGATCTATTATAAAACAAGGAGAGGTTGTTCTTGGTTACATTGGTCGGTTCAACTCCAAACTGTTAAAGAGAATGGAGATTGACTTTCCTGTATATGGTATGGAACTTGAGATAGAGAGCCTTAAACCTGCAAAAGAGTTAAGATACAGACCCATATCCCTGTTTCCTGTAGTGACGAGAGATCTCTCTCTAATTATAGATAGAGAAATACCTGCAGAGACTATTTTAGAGTTCATAAGGGGTAACTGTTCTCTTCTGTTAGAGGATGTCAGGATATTTGACTATTATAAGGGAGAGGGTATAGAGCCAGACAAGGTTGCACTGGGCTTGAGTTTCTGCTTCAGAAAAAAAGAGGGCACATTGGAGGGGGCTGATATAGATCCTCTGCTCTCACTGATTATAGATGGTCTCAGAGAGAAATATGGTGCGGTATTAAGAGATAAGTTATGGACCTCTTAGAGAAGATAGATGAGATTGGTAAAATGTTTAAGAGTCTAAGAGAAGAAAATGAGCAGTTAAAGGGAACAAACCAGCTGCTGACAGAAAGGGAGATTAGGACAAAAGAAAAATTGAAATCTGTAATAGGAGATATTGATGCACTCCTTGCTATACAGGGAAAAACCCCTAACCAATGAAAAAGAAGGTAAAAATATTTGATAGACAGTATGAGCTTGAGTACTATGTAGAGAGCGATGAGACCGCGGATAGGATCATAAAGTATGTGGATAGGAAGTACAAGGAGGTAGGCAAACATAGCAAGACGAAATCTTTGCCAGAGATAGCCCTTCTTGTCTCCCTGGATCTGGCGGACGAGATTATAAAGGAAAAAAGAAGGCATAAAGAGCTTATACAGATTATAGAGACAGGTATAGGTAATCTTGAGAAGATTAAAAGGGGTTCCCTGTCGTGTTCGTGATGACATATAAATCCTGAGCTAACAACTATAAATTGGGGGTTCTTGTGTCCCTAATAGGGGAAAGGATGCCCACCTGAGTGAAGAGTTCATAGGATTGAGTGTCACACGGCAACTGGCGGAGAGCCCCTTTTTTTGGTTCCTTCCCAATTTAAGTGGGTAACGACATTTAACAGAAATTATTCCACA
>CAYRBN010000088.1:0-6439 GCA_964422625.1 uncultured bacterium
ATTGGTGTGGTGTTTTGTTATAGCATCCTCTCGCCTGGAGAAGGTCTGTAACCGAGACAGAATGAATGCGCGGACATAGTTACCTTTCCTTCTGGTCTCAGTTCAAGAACCTCAATCAGCCCTCTTCCACAAGAGACTATGAGTCCATCTCCTTCAATAATCTCTCCAGGTTTTCTGGTATCTTTCTGAATCGCCCTTGCTCTCAATATTATAAGCCTCTTACCCCTAAATTCTGTCCATCCACCCGGTGATGGGGAGAGTGCAAGAACAAGATTTTTTATCCTCTCTGCATCCTGACCCCAGTCTAATCTTCTCTCCTCATTTTTTATCCTGGGAGCATAAGTAGGATTGCCTTGTTGAGGGCTTGCACTGAATCCGCTTCTTACAAGTTCAATACTATCAAGTAAAATATTTCCTCCTATCCTTGACAACCTTCTTCTTATCTCCCCATAACTCTCTCCCCTGCCCACAACTGTTCTTACACTTTTCAATATATCGCCACTATCCATAGAGCCTGAGAGAAGAAATGTAGTAACCCCTGTATCTTTTTCTCCACTCATAATCGTTCTCTGAATAGGAGCAGATCCTCTCTGTTTTGGAAGCAGAGATGGATGAATGCCTATAGAACCAAGGCGGGGTATAGAAAGCAAGGGTTCTTTGAGGATATAGCCGTAGTCTATAACTACCTGTATATCCGGGGATTTCTCTCTTATGGTCTCTATCACATCATCTCTGTTTGGATTGGTTGGAACAACCAGAGGAATCCCCTCTCGTTTACATAATAGACCGACAGGCGAATCTGCCTTCCCGCTGATAACGAGTAAGATGTTATGGTGAGAGGCGATACATACAAGTGAATATACCGCAAATTCGCCTGTACCAAAAAATACAATCCTCATTAATGACAAATTCTAAATCCTAAACTCTAAATCCGACCCCGTATTTAATACGGGGCTAAATAAATATATTTGTCTCCTTGTCTCCCACTCTCCCCATCCTGTCTATCTGCGTCCCAACTATTTTTTCATCTGAAACTAAATAGTGTCCGGTGAATAATTCGTTTTTTGCGTAGCTAAAGCTACGCTACTACACGGGATGGGTATCCAAATCTAATGTAGTAGCGGATCTTTAGATCCGCCTCAAAAGGAATATAGGTATTGCTTGTAGTTTTGGCAATTTTTCACCGGGAACCAAATAGTAGGCAGTAAGCAGTAGATTGACCTTAACCTACTCTTGCTATTGCAGATCTATCTACAATAAGCTCAAATTTGTCAGCTACTTTGATTGTAAGTGTAGCTTCACCAACCTTTGTTACCTGTCCGTGAACTCCACCAGTCGTTACAACCTTATCTCCCTTTTTCAATGAAGAGAGCAATTTCCTGTGCTCCTTCTGTCTTCTCTGTTGGGGCAGTATGAGAAGAAGATAGAAGACCAGAAAGATGAGAATGATAGGAACAAGGGATATAAATGCTGATGCTCCACCCTGTCCCGGCTGTCCTGCCATTGCAAATAACATAGACCCCCCCGTTTTAAAGTATTATTAAAATATTAAAGCTCGTTCTTTTGACATGGAGACATGGAGACATGGAGACATGGAGACCTGGGGACAATTTATCGTCTGTTAATTATCCATTTTTCTGGATGGATGATCATATTCTCCAGTTTCCCTAAAATCATATCGTAAATTGAAAGAAGCTCCTTTGAAATATCAGTTTCAAGATAACCACATTTCTGTGAGAACTCTATCCAAACCTGAGTTTCTGCCGATTCGGCCTCGGAGTCGCTCAATTTACTTACAAATGCGGCTTCATACCTTCGTTTTCTCCATGCTTCCGCTATATTAGCACATACTGACCTCGATGCCCTCCTTACCTGGTCAACCAGAGAATATTTCTCCTCTTTGGGAAACTCCCTGGTTAACTCAAAAATCCTCATCGCCGCATCAAACGCCAGCTTATAAACTTCCAATTCTAGATGACTCCTAATCTTCATTTTCGTTATCTCCCCATCTCCCTGTCCCCCTGTCTCCTTGCCCTTTCACATCCTCTCAGGCGCGGTTATCCCAAGAAGAGATAGCCCGTTGCCAAAAACCTGCCTTGTCACATCTACAAGGGCAAGCCTCGCAGATGATAGATCTTTATCATTGCCAACAACCTTGTGTTTCTCATAAAATGTATGAAACAGAGACGCGAGTTCCAGGAGATAGTTTGGAATGAAATTTGGTTCAAGGTTCTTCTCCGCGGCCTCTGTTACCTCAGGAAAATGGACCAGTTTTCTCATAATTGCAAGTTCTTCCGTGTTTCCAAGGAGATTGGTCTTTGAAAAATCTGCATCAATCTCTCTTTCCTCTGCTACCCTTTTGATACTTGACATCCTGGCATAAGCATACTGGATATAGTAGACTGGATTTTCTTTTGACTCCTTTTGAACTACATCCATATCAAATACTAAATGACTCTCTCTCCTTCTTGTCAGAAATATGAACTTTGCAACATCCTTGCCTACGGTCTTTAATATCTGCTCAAGCGTTATAAACCTTCCCTCCCGTTTAGACATTTTCTGCTTCTTTCCACCCTCAGCAATAGTTACCCACTGCGATATAAGGACGATAAGATTCTCTGATGGGTAACCTAATGATTTAAGAGCTGTCTTAAGTGGTGGGATATGTCCGAGGTGGTCGGGTCCAAGAATATCAATCAGTATATCATAACCTCTCTCAAACTTGTTTATATGGTAGGCAATATCCGGGGTAAGATATGTATATTCTCCATTGCTCTTTATAAGGACTCTGTCCTTCTCATCACCAAAATTTGATAGCTTAAGCCATAGTGCCCCGTCTTTTTCATAAGTCATCCCCTTCTCTCCTAATCTCTTGATAAGAGAAGGGCAGGATTCTCTTATTACACTCTCTACTACCCATCTTCTAAATTCTACACCAAAATCCATCAGTACCTTTCTCTGGGCTCTGACCATCTTTGTAATCACAAATTGTCGCAGGTCATCTGGCTTTGTAGTTAGGGCTTCATCAGCAAGTCTCTTAATATATTCGCCTTTGTACCCATCCTCTGGCACCTCTTCCCCCCTCATTCTTGATACCAGAGACTCTTTTAGGAGTTCTATCTGCCTACCACAATCATCTATATAGTATTCCTTGTCTACAGAATATCCCATAGATGAGAGCAGATGATAAAGGCAGTCCCCGATAGCTGCTGCCCTTCCATTTGGCACCTCAAGAGGTCCTGTTGGATTTGCACTCACAAATTCTATTAGGACCTTCTTTCCCTGTCCTTTATTGGATGAGCCAAACTGAGATTGCTCTTCTCTTATTGTGGTCATCGTTTTTTGAAGTGCCGCTTTTGAAAGAAATATATTTATAAAACCAGCTTTTGCCTCTATCTTATCAATCATATCGTGTTTTTTTGTCAGTTTTTTCAATATATTGTAAGTGTTTTCATCTGGAGAGCCACCCAGGGAGAATGCAAAATTAGTTGTATAATCGCCGAAACTTGGATCTTTTATCTCAGCAACATTCACAGAAAGTCCTGTGCAGTCTTTCAACCACTTATTTATAAGTTCTATCATTCTCATTAGGTACTCTTTGGGTAACCGCAAGGGTTACCCCTACATAAACCTGAATCTACTTTTGAAATGCCTCAGATGTAACTCTTTTCCATAGATAACCTCTACTCCGGGGATTTTGTTCCTATTTTGATGTAGTATCTTGATTGCTTCTGCAGTAGAAAATAAGTCTTGATCTTCATAGGTTAAACGAGGCACCGCGGCCCTGACAAAATTTACCCTTGGGTTAGGAGGAACCTCTCTCTCCCTTTCGCATCTACCAAAGGCATAGATTCCCATTTCACAAAGCCTGTGTCCAGCAATGAGTAGCAAAGCTGTAAATGCAATTCCTTTGAACTCCTCATCTCTGGTCAGAGTATCTTCAAAAAATCTATCCATATCAATATAGACTGCGTGTCCCCCTATGGGCATAATAACTGGTATTCCATTCTCTTTCAGTTTTTTGCCAAATCTTCCCACCTGTCCAATTCTATAGTTAAGATAATCTTGCCTTATGATGGTCTGTAGTCCCTCAACAAGAGCCTTCAGATCTCTTCCTGCTAATCCACCATAAGTTGGATTGCCTTCTGTCAGTATCTGGTAGTCAGTTATCTTATCTATAATATCAGGGTATTTTTTGGTGAATAGCCCACCCTCTTTGAGGACAAGTCCTCCTCCAATATTGACCAGACCATCTTTCTTGAAACTTATATGAAAGCCATCAACATACCGAAACATCTCCTCTACAATCTCTTCAATCTTTTTATTTTGATAGCCATCTTCTTTCTGTTGAATGAACCAGGCATTTTCCGCGAACCTGCAGGCATCAAAGAAGAGAGGTATATTATGTTTATTGCTCAACTCTTTAACACTCTTTATATTTGCGATGGAGACTGGTTGACCTCCTCCTGTATTATTAGTCACTGTGAGATAGATTAGAGGGACCCGATCACCTTCCTGCTCCAGGAGAGATTTCAGCTCATCCAGATTCATATTGCCCCGGAACGGAAAATTTTCATCTCCTTTTATATGTTCAACGCAGGGTAAATTTAATGGCACCATCATACTATGTTCAATGTTAGCCTCTGTTGTATCAAAATAGGAATTACTGGGCACTATAAAAAAACGGTCTTTCAGCTTAGCTTTTATTCTAATTTTAAGAGATTCTTCCAATCTATCAGACAATGGTCTTCTTTGAGAGAGGGGTAGTTCCCTTGAAAGGAGACCAAAGAGTGCATTTTCAGCTGCCCGTCCCTGATGAAATATAAAAAGATTTTCACGACTGTCCTGCCTCCATTCGGGGCCAAATGTCTTTTCAATCTGGGTTTTTAGTTCAAAATAACCTTTATTTGAGCCATAGGCTTCATCTCCTAACAGTAATTGAGCCCATTGCTCTTGAGTCATAGTTGTGGTACCAGAATCGGAAAGTAGGTCACAGCCAGGGATCTTATGGGCTGGGAATGAGAACACATTTAATCCAGTTTTTTTGACAAGTTCTGCTCTCTCATTAAAGTCCTTGATTGAGCAAGGTCTAAATCTGACGGTTCCGTTTCTATATGGTCGTGGCTGGTAATAAGAAGAGGATTTTGGTGTCTGTTCAAGAAGTTCTTGGAATTTGGAGATAAAAAATTCAATTTTATGAGACATTATTCCTCCTTTTAACTACCGTGAATTGTGAATCGTAAATCGTGAACCGTCAATCGTAACCTCATGACACTTGATACCACACCAAAATCAGGTCTTTACTACAATAATCCCTCATCTCGTAGCTGATTAACAATCTCCGCAGTCGGACTGGTTCGATTCATTGTATAGATATGTATTCCTGGTAGTCCAGCGGAAAGTAGCTCCCTACATTGGTCTATAGCAAATTTGATACCAAAATCTATAACTGCCTCTTTGTCTCCCTCGGGCAGAATGGCTATCTTTTGATATAGTTCTTTAGGGATGCTGGTTCCACAGATACTTGCCACTGCTTCCATTCTCTTAACGCTATAGATAGGCATCACGCCTGGCAGAATAGGGACTTCTATACCTACTCTCCTACAACTTTCAACGAACTCAAAAAAGTATCGGTTATCATAGCAATAGTTGGTAATGACGAACTCAGCTCCCTTATCCACTTTGAGCTTGAGGTACTCAATATCTTTCTCAATGCTTTCAGCCTTCCTATGTCCTTCTGGATAACCGGCAACCCCCAGGCATAGATTGTATAATGGTCTAACAAAGTCCATAAGGGCAGAAGCGTGTGTCAGGCTCTGTGGGTGAGGGCTAAAACCGTTCTGTTCTTCTGGGCTATCTCCGCGCACAATCAGAAGATTATCTACACCGAGGTTCTGATAGCTGTTCAGAACCTCTTTAATCTCTTCTGTCCCCAAGCCATAGCCTGCGAAATAGGGAAGCATCTCAAATCCATTTCTGTTCTTAAGGTTTTGGACAAGTTGGTATGAACCTTCCCGGGTAGAACCTCCAGCCCCAAAAGTAACGGAGACAAAATCTGGTTTCAGCACCGCTAACTGATCAATTGTCTTCTCCAGCTTTTCAGCAGACTTTGAGGACCTAGAAGGAAAAAGTTCAAAAGAGAGTGTCGGTTTTTGATTGGACTTCCAAATATCAATCAGTTTCATATCACCTCCTATAACCAAGGAGAAAAGGGAAAGATATTCTCCCTTTCTCTTGATGGATTATAACACAAAAAAAAGGAAAAGTCAACTAAAAATTGTCCTCTTCCTTTTTATTATGCAGCAAGATACTCCATCTGTTGCTACTACATCTACTAATCTACACTAATCTATTCGTGTTAATTAGTGCCTGGTGAATAATTCATTTTTTGCGTAGCTAAAGCTACGCTACTACACGGGATGGATATCCAAATCTAATG
>CAYRBN010000089.1:0-6436 GCA_964422625.1 uncultured bacterium
AAATCAAAAATCTTGCCACAGATTCACAGATTACAAAATCACTTTTTTTGCAAGGGATATTTCTGGTCAAAATATTTCATATTTTAATCTGTGAATCTGTGGCAATTTATATTATTATTCGTGATTATTTTCCTATACAGAACTGGCTAAATATTGATTCAATAACATCCTTCCTCTTCTCCCCTCCCATCTCCTGTAGCGAACTGAGCGCAGAACTGATATTATCTGCTGTAATATCAAGGGTGGGGGGAACTCCTCCCATACAGAGTGCAGAATTAAGGTATTTTTTCACTCTCTCCAATATGACTACCTGTCTTTCACGCATTATAACAAAATCCTCTTTTGGTGGTGAAAGTTTATCCCTTAAGAGAGACAAAAGTTCTTTTAGGTTCTCTTTTGTCCTTGCAGAGATAGCAACCTTTCTAAATGGGAGCTTATGCCCGTCTTTACTACCAAGATCGCACTTGTTCATAACCGCTATCACATTTTTCTCTTTGAGTCGGGATATGAATACAAAATCATCCTCTCTCAGTGGACAGGATTGATCTATCACAAAAAGCACGATTTCGCTATTCTCTATTGCAGACATCGTTCTTCTCATCCCTTCTGCCTCAACACTGTCATTGGAATCTCTGATTCCGCAGCTGTCAAGAAGCCGAACCGTGATACCCTCTATCTCTAATCTACCCTCTATAATATCTCGTGTTGTCCCAGGGATTGGGGTGACAATAGCCCTTTCACTTTCAAGCAAGGCATTGAAGAGCGTAGATTTCCCGACATTTGTTCTTCCCACGATTGGGATAGAGACCCCCTCTTTTATCAATCTCCCATATTGGACACCTCTCTGCAATCTCTCTACCTCTTCTTTCGCCTCGGTTATCCTGATATATATATCCTTATCATCAACAACCAGATCTTCAGGAAAGTTAATACAGGCCTCAATTAATGTCTCGATCTCCTCTAATGAGTCTCTGATACTGACTATCTTCTCGGAGAGTTCTCCCTTAAGCAGAGAAAAGGCAGATTCCTGTGCCCTGTTTGAGCGGGCAGAAATAATATCCGCTATTGCCTCTGCCTGTATCAGGTCAATTCTGCCTATTAGAAAAGCTCTCTCTGTGAATTCACCAGGTTTTGCCTGTCTTGCACCTTTTTTAAGGATAGCCTTCAAGATACGAGATGGGGTAACAGTCCCCCCATGACAGGATATCTCAACCATATCCTCTCCAGTATATGTATGGGGAGCTTTCATAACTGTGAGGAGGACCTGGTCAATGGTACTATCATCATCACATATCTCACCGTGTATAACCCTATGGCTTTTCATATCAGAAGGTAGTGATTTTCCACTGAATATCCCATCTGCAATATAGAGACTCTCCTCTCCTGATATTCTGACCACGGCAATTCCTCCGTCTCCGGGGGGTGTAGATATTGCAGTAATAGTATCCATATATCTCGCTTTGCTCGCAAATTCTAAATTCTAATATCTAAATCCTAAACAATTTCAAAACTCTAAATTCAAATGTTCTAAACCTACTTTCCATATCATAGTGGTTTTGAATTTTGTATTTTGGTCATTTGTATTTGTTTAGGATTTCGGATTTAGTATTTAGTATTTGTCCCTACATTACGGTCCAAATTGAGAAAGGAATCTTATGTCATTTTCCCAGAAAAGCCTAATATCATCTATCCCATATTTTAGCATTGCAAGACGCTCAATCCCAACCCCAAAAGCAAATCCTGTCCACTCTTCTGGGTCATACCCAACATTCCTAAATACATTGGGATGTAGCATTCCACATCCAAGCACCTCCACAAATCCTCTACCTTTACAGACCCTGCAGCCCTCTCCACTACACATTGAACAGGATATATGCATCTCCGCAGAAGGCTCGGTAAATGGGAAATAACTTGGAACGAATTTTGTCTTCACATCTTCCCCAAAAAACTGCGAAATAAAGTAGATCAAGGTTCCTTTGAGCTGTCTGAAGTTGACATCTCTACCAACAGAGAACCCCTCCAGCTGATGGAATACAGGTGAATGGGTTGCATCAGTTGCATCTCTCCGATAACATCTACCCCATGATACAATCTTCAAGGGAGGTTTTCTCTTTTCCATAACCCTTATCTCCACATTGGTAGTCTGTGTCCTTAAAAGCTGTCCTCCCTCAAGATAGAATGTATCCTGTGCATCCCTTGCGGGATGGTGTTCGGGTATATTGAGTGCTGAAAAGTTATAGTAATCTGTCTCCACCTCAGGGGCATCCACAATACTATACCCTATCCTTGTAAATATATCACATATCTCCTCAGCGCATATAGTTATGGGGTGTCTTCTCCCAACCCATGGCATCCTTCCTGGGAGGGTAATGTCAATAACCTCTCTCTCTATCTTTGAATCTCCAATATCCTCTCTTTTTGTGGAAATAGCCTTTTTTAATTCTTCTTTTATATCATTTGCAAGGCTACCTATAAGTTTCCTATCTTTCTCTTTAAGACTTCCTATGCTCTTAAGAATCTCTGTAAGCCTACCTTTACGACCGAGATAGGCCACCCTTATCTTATCTATATCTTGTGTAGACCCCGCCTTTTTAATATCCCCAAGTGCAGAATCCCTTATTTTATGTATATCTCTTAGCATTTTTTGAAATATCAACAATCTGCATGAAAGCCCTTCTAAACAGTTCAAGGTTCAACGGTTAGAGAAAGTTGACAGTTGACAGTTGACGGTTAGATATCTGCCAACTGTCAACCGTTAACTGTCAACTGTTAACCGTGAACCGTCTTTAACCGTGAAGCATGTATCTGCCCTCTCCCAGAATTTTATGTAGAGCTTTGAGCATCTTTTGAAATATCAACAAGGTTCTTAAACAGCTGGGCATCAGTTATTGGTATTTCAGAAAGAATCTTACGGTCTATCTCTACACCTGCCTTTTTAAGGCCACCCATAAACTTACTGTATGAGAGACCATATTGACGGGAGCCTGCATTTATCCTAATAATGAAGAGTCTTCTCCTGTCTCTTTTTTTTACCTTACGGTCTCTATAAGCATAGGAGAGAGCTTTCATAACCGCTATTCTGGCTGTGCGATACAATTTTGAGCGACCCCCTCTATAGCCCTTCGCGAGTTTTAGCCACTTTTTCCTTCTTTTCCTGGTCTTTGGGCCTCCCTTCACTCGTGCCATCTTGCCTCCAAAATATGATGAATAAATAACAAAAAGCAAATAACAAAATTCAAACAAATCCCAATGACCAAAATTCCAATGTTCAAAACAAAGAAGTTTGGTATTTGAATATTTGGAATTTGTCTGTTATTTAGTGCTTGAGATTTGAAATTTTAAATTCCGATCTCACGATATTAGATTCCTGATTCTCTTTGTATCAGCAGATGAAAGAGCGAAAGAGCCTGAGAGCTGCCTTTTTGCTTTTCTATTCCGTTTTGCAAGGAGATGACTCCTTCCTGCCTTATATCTCATCACCTTTCCCTTCTTAGTAACTCTGAACCTATTCCTTGCTGCTCTTTTGGACTTTATCTTTGGCATTTTTTACTCCTTTTTTAGGTACAAGTTGCATAATCATCTGTCTGCCCTCCATCTTTGGAGGTATATCCACCTTTGATATATCAGACAGATCGTTTGCCATCCTGTCAAGTATACTCCTTCCCCTATCACGATGCACTATCTCTCTTCCCCTGAAGAGCATTCTTGCCTTCAATCTATTTCCTTCTGAAAGGAACTCTCTTGCAAACTTCAGTTTTACAAGATAGTCATGCTCTTGAATCTTGACTCCCATCTTGGTCTCCTTCAGTTTTACCACCTTATGCCTTCTCTCTTTCTCTTTCTGTTTTTCCTGGTACAGGTGTTTTCCGTAGTTCATTATCCTACATATAGGCGGTTTTTCCTGTGGACCAATCTCTACCAGATCAAGTTCCTTTGACCTTGCAAGCGACAGTGCCTCGTCTCTTGAGAGCACTCCAACCTGCTTTCCCTGATCATCTATCACCCTGACCCTGGCTATCCTAATCCTTTCATTGACCCTTGTGTACCTCTTATGCCTCACTCCTCCCCCTCTCAACTGTGGAGCAATCCGCTGCAGTGGAGCAAGATGCTCCACCTGTTACTCTCAACTCTCTTTACGCCTTACGCCCTACTTCCTCTTCCTTTAACATTGAGATAAAATCTCTTATAGATAAGATACCCATGTCCTTTCCATCTCTCCTCCTCACGGACAGGGTCCCTTTGTCTAACTCCCTCTTTCCCACTATTGCCATATAAGGTATCTTCTGCAAGGTTGCATCTCTTATCTTAAAGGCGATCTTCTCACTCCTTGCATCTACCTCTACCCTCACATCTGAAGATACGAGCTGCTCTTTTATGCTTTCTGCAAAGAGATTCATCTCCTCTGTTATCGGAAGAACCTTAACCTGCAAAGGAGCAAGCCAGAGTGGAAAATTACCCCCATAGTGCTCGACAAGTACCGCAATAAATCGCTCTATAGAACCCAAAATAGCATGGTGAATTACAACAACACTATGTTGCTCTCCATCCTTTCCCATAAATTTAAGATTGAATCTCTGTGGCAGATTAAAATCAAACTGGATAGTGGTTGTCTGCCATTCTCTCCCTATGGCGTCCAGTATCTTTATATCTATCTTTGGTCCATAGAAGACCGCCTCGCCCTCCATTCTCTCAAAGACGAGTCCTGACTCTCTTAGGGCAGAAATGAGTGAGGACTCAGCAGCATCCCAGACCTTCTCATCTCCCATATACCCATCCTTTTTGTCTGGATCTCGCACCGAGAGCTCAACCTTATAATCTGTGAACCCGAATGCAGAGAACGTATCTTTTGCAAGTTGTATAACTGAAACAAGTTCATCGGTTACCTGCTCTGGTTTACAGAATATATGCGCATCGTCCTGGGTAAATCCCCTCACCCTGAGGAGTCCATGTAGGACGCCACTTTTTTCATATCTATAAACCGTCCCAAGCTCTGCCAATCTTAATGGAAGTTCTCTATAACTTCTTCTCTTTTGTTTATATACCTTTATATGAAATGGACAGTTCATTGGTTTGAGAAGATAGCTCTGATTATCTCTCTCCATCAGGGGATAGATAAACTCGCTGTAATAGGAGAGATGTCCTGACTTTTTCCATAAGCCAGTCCTTGCGATATGTGGCGAGAGAATAAACTGATACCCCCTTTTTTTGTGCTCTGTCAACCAGAAGTCTTCTATGATCTTTCTTACTGTCATTCCAGAGGGTAGCCATATAACCAAACCCCCTCCTATTTCCTCATCCATCATCCATAGTCCCAGCTTGGGTCCAAGCAGTCTATGGTCTCTCTTTTTTGCCTCCTCAACTCTCTCAAGGTAGTCATCAATCTCTCTTCTGGTTTCATAAGAGATACCATATATCCTCTGCAACATCTTCCTTGACTCATCTCCCCTCCAGTATGCACATGAGGAGGATGTAAGCCTGAAAAACTTTATCTCGCCAGTAGATGATATATGTGGTCCCTTGCACAGGTCAACAAAATCTCTATTCCTGTATGCCGAAACAGTTCCTTGTAGGGACAGGGCTTGCCCCTGTCCGGCAAGCAGTTCAACCTTATAGTCTTCGCCCAATTCCTTAAAGACTCTGATAGCCTCTTCTACACTCATCTCTTCTCTTTCAAAAGGGATATCCTCTTTTATGATTCTCTTCATCTCTTTCTCTATTTTAGCAATCTCTTCTGGGGTGAATGGACTGTCCAGATCAAAATCATAATAGAACCCCTCTTCTATTGCAGGTCCTATGGCAAGTTTTGCATCAGGATAGAGCCTCTTAACAGCGTAAGCAAGAATATGTGAGGTAGAATGCCAGTATATCTTTAATTTATCCATAACCTCGTCTCTTTTATTTTGCATTTTTCAATTTACACTTTGCATTGAGCGACAGCGTTTATATGGGCGGTACTGGACTTGAACCAGTGACCTCTTGCATGTCAAGCAAGCACTCTAAACCAGCTGAGCTAACCGCCCAAACAAGGTAGTAGCGGGTGATGGGAATTGAACCCACGACATTCAGCTTGGGAAGCTGACGTTCTACCTCTGAACTACACCCGCATGTTTTGTATATGATTATACAATAAAATTTGCAATTTGTCAAGAAAAAAAATCCACTTTGTTACGGAACATTTAAAATGGGACATTCTCGGAACGCTAAAATGGGACGTTGAGGTAAATGCTATGTAGTTACCGGTGAAAAATTGCCAAAACTACAATCAATACCGATATTCCTTTTTGAGGCGGATCTAAAGATCCGCTACTACATTAGATTTGGATATCTATACCATAGTAGTAGCGTAGCTTTACAGGTTGTGCAAAAAGTCAATTTACGAGTTCTGCGGACAGGGATAAACCCTGTCCCTACAATGTAGGGACAACCCTTGTGGTTG
>CAYRBN010000090.1:0-6075 GCA_964422625.1 uncultured bacterium
CGCCAAACAGACGGCGGGCAGGCAGGAGACCGATAAGTCAATTAGCAATGAAAAAATAGCAATTAGCAATTCAAATTTGTTAGTTGCTTAGTCTTTACTGATCACCGATCATCAATAACCGTCTTTGCAACTCCTGACAGCACAGTATTCGTATAGATTAGTGAAATTAGTGGATTTTTTTCCTTGACTTATAGACAAATCGGTGTTATAATGTTAATAGATAGGGAGCGAGAATTTTGGGATTAAGAGATTGAACATCATGGATTTCTACCAGTCCTGTTTGGGTTGCGCATTTTAAGGGGGACGACATGGGATTGATAAAAGAAAAAGAGATAGAATATATTTACCAGGATGGGATAAAAAAGAGTGTTGTACTTGATATAAACACCTTTACTTCTTTAATTAATATGCTTGAGGAGATGGAGGATGCACTGGAATTAAAGAAAGCAAAAGCAGAAGCGAAAAGTTTTACTGACCTTGATATTCTAATTAAGGAATTAAAAGAGGAAGGTAAGTTGTAGAGATGAACAGAATTCTAATAGAAAACAGAGTAAAAAGAGAGATTAAACGGTTTCGCAATGAGATTTTGAGAAAGATTATTTCTACTATAGAAGAACTGAAACTTGATCCCAGACCTGCTGGAGTCAAAAAGCTGATAGAAAAGGATGGTTGGCGCATAAGAATTGGTAACTATAGGATTCTTTTAGATGACAAGAATAAGGTTGTAGTTTACAGGATAAGAGATAGGAAAGAGGTCTACCTTGATTACTAAGATTGAGAGCTGTCAGAGTTGGCTCTTTAGTTTGTACTTTATTGTATGATTTCATGTCGACTGGTCTGTAGTTTTTTAGGTTGAGGCACAGATTGAATCTGTGCCTACAAAAATCAGGAAGCCCCGGTAAGTGTTGCCGGGGCTTTGATTTTTATAGAAACTAATTGATAGATTTACATTTTTTCCTTGATCGCCCTAGGAAATTATACTGTAGATGCTTGCTGCGCCTTAATTTTATACAGTGCCGTCGGAAGTTACATCCTGACAGTACGGGAGACAAAGGTTATGGAGCAAGATGCTCCACAGGGTTATTGCGACTTTGCGGCTTTGCGAGAGATTTTTTCCTTGACAACCCCAAGATTCTGGTGTATAATTAATTATTGGTAAAAAATTGCCAGAACCACGATCAATACCGAGATTCCTTTTTGAGGCGGATCTAAAGATCCGCTACTACTTTTTGCATAGTCTCCTTAGCTACGCAAAAAACGAATTATTTACCGGACACTAATTAGTTGGTTAGGTGGTTAGTTTGTTAGTTGGTTAGGTGTTTTGGGTTTTGGATTTGTTTAGGGTTTAGGATTTAGGATTTGTCTTTTAATGAGGTATTATGGCAACTACTGCAAATTTCAAGAAGGGTATGACAATAAGTCTTAATAATGAGATTATGACCCTTATAGACTTTCAACATGTAAAGCCAGGAAAGGGTGGAGCATTTGTTCGGACAAAACTTAAAAGACTGAAAGATGGTGCAGTTATAGATAAGACATTCAGAGCAGGGGAGAAAGTTGATGTGATAAGGATGGAGGAGAAAAAGATGCAATACCTCTATCGTGATTCTGATATATTTTTCTTTATGGATACAGAAACTTATGAGCAGATGCCTCTATCATCATCCCTCTTATCTGATATTATCCCTTATTTAAAGGAAGATGAAGAGGTTTCAGTTCTATTTGCAGAGGGAGAGCTTGTTGGTGTCCATGTCCCCATATTTTCTATTCTGAAAGTAGTAGAAACAACCCCCGGCGTAAAGGGAAATACTGCACAGAGTGGTTCAAAACCTGCAGTCCTTGAAACAGGATTCACTGTTAGAGTTCCGCTCTTTATCAATGTTGGAGATAGGATAAAGGTGGATACAAGAACAGGAGAATATGTGGAGAGAGAGTGAAAGGAGAAGGATGAAGGATGACTGCATTTTCTGCGTTAAAGACACTTCGTGTTCTTTGTGACTTCATCCCTTTGTGGTTTCATAGGTAAATCTCCAAAGAGCTCCTCAATGGCGTAGTATCTCCTTTCTATTGGGAGAAATATGTGAACTACTACATCTAAATAATCCATAAGCACCCAGTGTCCATGCGAGTAGCCCTCTATATGGGACACCCTGATGTCCTTCTTTTTTATCCTCTCTTTAATCTCATCTACAAGAGCACGGGAATGTGTATCAGATGTTGCGCTGGCAAGGACAAAGTATGAAACATAAGAAGAGAATACCCTGCGAACATCTATGAGGAGAATATCTTCCGCCTTCTTCTCGGAGAGAATATCTATTATCTGTTTTGATAGGGTTTTAGGTCTCATTTGAATTTATATAGATATTAGCACACAGATTCTCACAGATAAAACAGATTTTCACTGAATAATTTTTTGTAAAAATCTCTTCAACTTATTGTCATATATCTTTCGTCTTACCTCCACTCCCTATTCTCCAAAGTTGATAAGAAGACCTACCTCCATACTGGTAGCCTTAAGATAATTGATAAGCTGTTTCTCATATGTTTCACTCAAATCTTTTGTAGACTTTAACTCAACAATTACTTTATCTTCAACCAAAAGATCCACATAATATTCTCCTATTACTCCACCTTCATAATGAACTTCTATTTTGGATTCCTCAACTATATGAAGTCCTTCTTTTTTAAGTTCTATAATCATCGCTTTTTTATAAACTTTCTCAAGAAAGCCGAATCCCAAATTGTTATAAGCTCTATAAGCACATCCTATTATTTTTTGCGTTATGTCTTTATACTTATACATAATCTGTATCATCTGTGTATATCTGTGTGCTTGCAACAAACATTAGCACACAGATTCTCACTGATAGAACTGATTTCCACTGAATAATTTTATGTCTTTATACTTATACATAATCTGTGTCCATCTTTATCATCTGCGTATATCTGTGTGCTATCAAAAGGTATTAGCACTATTCTGGTTTATAATCTTCCCCTATAACCACTGTTACTTCAACTGTGCCGGTAGGGTCAGGTTCATAAGCTAGTTCACCAACTCCAAGTAACCAACGGATCCGTCTTGCATTTCCCAAATTCCTATCAGCTCTGTCAAGAATTACAGTCTTCTTATGTGGAGAGGGGGCATTCCCTACCTTAAGTATATCACAATCATTTTCTCGTAAGAAATCTGCTGTTTTTCCTGCAAGCCCATCAACATCTGTTCCATTTAGAACTACAACCCTTAAGAGCCGAGGTTCCCTTGCTCTCAGCTCATCCCTTATTCTATCTGCGGAAGAGACAAGCAAGATGATTGAACACACCCCAATTATTATGATTATGATGGAGACAATCTTTCTCATTAGTTTGTTAGTTAGTTAGTTGGTTAGTTTGTTAGTTAGGGATGATAACCGATTACTCCCTACACCTTGCGCCTTACTCTCTACTCTTAACTCCTTCTCCTTTGTGATCTTATCTAAAACGAATTTCTTTGGGTAACCGCAAGGGTTACCCCTACATATAACTCACTACTCGCTACTCACCACATTCCTAAACGGTTCTACAACCGTGCCTGGTGGTATAATAGCATCAGTGATGACGACATTTGGTCCTATCACACATCCTTCGCCAATTCTGGTCCTGCCGTATAATGCTGTAAATGGGTGTATTGTTGTATCTTTGCCTATCTTGACATCGTAGTCTATTGCAACAGGCAAAGAGATGGTTACCCCCATCAGCTGGTGTCTTTTTATAATTCTCTTGTTTAAGATTTCAGCAACAGATGAGAGAGTAGAACGGTCATTTATCCCTATAACCTCATTGTTATCCTCGGCAAGAAAGGTTCCTATACTCTGCCCTTTCTTCTTGATGACCCTGACAACATCTGTAAGGTAATACTCTTTCTGGACATTACAAGGAGAGAGCTCCTTAAGGCATTGAAATACCAGAGGTGTCTTAAAGATGTATATACCTGTATTTATCTCCTTTATCTCTCTCTCCTGGTCAGTAGCATCTTTCTCTTCTACAATCTTCTCTACCTCTCCTCTATCCCTTACAAGCCGACCATAAGATGCCGGATTGGAAAGGAGGGTTGTAAGAATTGTGCAGGAATTTTTCTTGTGCGCTCTGATCAGGGAGACAAGAGTAGATGAGGTGATAAGCGGAACATCTCCCGGCAACACAAGGATATCGTCTCCCTCAGAAATCAGGGATTTTGCAGAGAGCAGTGCATCTCCTGTTCCTAATAGTTCTCTCTGGATAGCAAACTCCACTCCATCAATATCCAGGGTCTTTCCATCTTGCACAACCAGAATTATCCTGTCAGGCTCTAATTTCCTTGCGGTATCAACTATGAACGATACCATAGCCCTTCCGCATATCCTATGAAAGACCTTTGGGATTTTAGAGTGAAATCTCTTCCCTTGTCCTGCTGCAAGTATGACTACTGAAAACATAGATTATTTTATACGCCATTGCTCATTGAAAAATGCTCCCGTCAATCTATTTCTTTTGCTTCACTTCATTTTTCTCATCCATTATAAGTATTGTAGGTTTATATGACGGCAGTTTACCTGAATCCGTGATGCAATAGGATATGATAAGCAATGGGTCACCTATCTCTCCCTTTCTTGCTACCCCACCATTAAGGGCACATATACGGCTCTTAGGTTCTCCACCTATCGTATAGGTCTCAAATCTTTCACCTGTGTTGAGATTGACGATCTGAACAAGCTCCCCTTCATATATATCGGAGAGTCTTAATATATCTCTATCTATCGCTATTGAACCCTCATAGTTCAAGCTTTTATCTGTTACAACCAGCCTATGGATTTTTGATTTCAATACTATTCTTTGCATATCACCTCCGGGTTAATAAAAGGTAATCGGTGATCGGTAAAGACCAACATCAAAGACAGTTATCAGTTATTAGTTATTGGTTATTAGGTCGTTGGGTTACTTTATCCTTTATCCTTTATCCTTATCTCATTTAGCAAGGCGTCCAGAAGTCTCTCTTCTGACACTGTTTTAATAATCTCATCCCCTCTAAATATCATCCCCTTCCCTTTGCCACCTGTTATGCCAAAATCTGCATCCCTTGCCTCACCGGGACCATTTACAAGACATCCCATTACAGCAATTTTAATGGGTAATCGGTAATCGGTAATCGGTAATCTATCTAATCTCTTCATAAGAAGATGGGCAAGTTTTTGGACATCAATACTGCACCTGCCACAGGTGGGGCAGGATATTATCTCAACATCTCTCTTCCTCAGTCCAGCTGAAAACAGTATCTCTTTTGCAACCCTTACCTCTTCTGTGGATGATGCGGTAAGGGAGACCCTTATTGTATCGCCTATTCCATCTGTAAGTAGTGAACCAATAGCTATTGCTGATTTTATTGTTCCCTCAAAAGCAAGACCTGCCTCTGTAACTCCAATATGCAGAGGGTATGAAAACTCTCTCGCTATCTGTCTGTAGGTTTCAATCGTGAATAATGTATTGGAAGACTTGGCAGATATTACTATATCTATAAAACCCATATCCTCCATTATTTTCACATTTCTCCTCACACTCTCTGTAAGTGCTCTGGGTGTCTGCCCATATTTCTTTTCTATATCTTTTTCTATAGAACCTGAATTTACTCCTATTCTTATGGGAACTCCCCGTTCTTTTGCAAGATTCACAACAGATTTCAGTCTCTCCTTCCCTCCTATATTTCCAGGATTTATTCTTATCATATCCATACCCTGTTCTATTGACTTAAGGGCTATTTTGTGATTAAAATGAACATCCGCGACCAAAGGCAGGGGTACCTGTTTCTTTATTTCCTTAATATATTTTGTAGCCTCCATATTTGGTATCGCTATCCTGACTATATCACATCCAGCTTTTTCCATCTCTCTTATCTCTCTTATAACCCCTTTACAGTCTTCTATAGGGCATTTTACCATTGACTGGATAGAGACAGGGGCATCTCCACCAATCTTTACACTGCCAACCTTTATCTGTTTATTCATCAGTCATTTATACAATTGGGGCATTTGTCATTGGGATTTGATTAGACATTAGAAATTAGTT
>CAYRBN010000091.1:0-5695 GCA_964422625.1 uncultured bacterium
TGAATATCCCCTTTTAGCGTTCCCAAAATGTCCCATTTTGACTGTTGCGTAACAAGTGATTATTTTTTTCTTGACATTTAGAAAATTTCATAGTATAATATAATGATTGGATGGATTAGGACTCACTTCATTCTAACTTTTTGGAAAGGAGGTATCTGAAAAGCATAATGTATGCGCCCTTTTTCTGGGTAGATTTACCCACTCATTCAATGGGGCAGCAGGAGGTAGTGTGGCTACACTCATTCTTTATTTCTCTCTCTCCTTCGTTGGTATGCAAGGAGAACCCCTCTATTCCACCTATGTAGATATAGACTGGACCGGGAAGTATATAACATATATCAGGGTGAAAGGGGGGGTATTTCTTGGAATGGACATAGTCTCTCTCGATGACTATACAGACTATCTGAGGAGAAACTCCCTTGATCTTCTCCTGAGGACCGTGGTACAGGAAGAGATAGCAGACAGGGAGAGAAGACGAGGTGAGGGACTCATACCAAATATATTCATACCAATAAAGTTCCCTAAACCTATTGCAGGATTGATAGGAGAGGGTGGGGAGCTTAAGATATCTGGTAGTCAACGAATAGAATTTGGGGGTTCAACCACGCAGGAGGTGGATCCTATAGAGGCAGAGACCCATCAGAGGTCCCTCTTGCCACAGCTTGAGATGGAGCAGCAGCTACGGGTCAATCTTCAGGGAACAGTTGGGCAGAAAATTCATGTATTCATTGACCAGGATTCCAAGAGTGATTTT
Source organism: uncultured bacterium (assembly GCA_964422625.1). Lineage (GTDB taxonomy): Bacteria > Hydrothermota > UBA3073 > UBA3073 > UBA3073 > CAYRBN01. Next base: position 755 of record CAYRBN010000091.1, read on the forward strand.
GACATCAAAAACACCATAAGACTAGAATATAGGGGTGATGAAGACGAGGTAATAAGGGAGATAACTGCAGGTAACACGGATATATCCCTTCCTGCTCGTCTTATAGGTGGTCCCAGGGCACAGAAAGGGTTATTTGGAATTAGGCTCCTTGGAGAGCTCGGACCTATTGATTTTACTGCCATTGCAAGTAAACAGGAGAGTGAGATTAGAAGTGAGAGTTTTGTTGGTGGAGCCCAGGAGGATTCTGTTATTATATGGAATACAGAGTTTATACAGGATAGGTTCTTCTATCTGGGAGATTTTATTGGGGAAGATGATGTCATTCAGGGAATAACCCTCTATAGATCCGCACGACATGGTGAGCTTGATGTCGCCCGTTTTGGAATAGCAATAGACACTAACCTCCATACAGGCAACCCTGATACTGTCTCTGGAAGTTTTATACTCTTAGAGCAGGGTGATGACAGCGACTTTATCCTGGATAAGACCGATAAAATAATTGACATAAGAAGAAGAATAACAGGGACAATCGGTTTTGTTCTGATATATGAGACTAACGGAGTAGTAGATACTCTCGGAGAAGACTCTCCTGAGTCTCTGACCATGATGATGCTCAAGAGACAGCTCCAGAGACCAGAATATGCCTCATGGAATTATGAGATGAAGAATATATACAGAATTCCTGGTGCAAATATAATGCGAGAAACATTTGAGATGCAGATATTCAAGGATAATAAGGGAGCAGGAGAGGATGAGGAGTTCGTCAGTGGGGATACGACCTTCCTTGAATACCTTGGTATGGCAATGGAAGACGGCACTATCAATATGAACTTTGTGGACCTTGCCCGTGGGTTGATAGTATTTCCCCATAGAAAACCGTTTCTTGCACTTCCAGACCCGGATTCAATATATCACATCCCAAACCTGACTGTTGATGTTGGAAGAAAGTATTATATCTGGATGAAATATAGGGGAATTCAGAAAGAATACAGGCTTGGACTGAATCTACTTGAGGGGAGTGAGAGGGTCGTTATGGATGGTGTGGAACTTAAAAGAGGGGTTGACTACGATATAAACTATGCTCTCGGCAGGCTCACCTTCAGAGATGGAGTGATAACAAATCCTGAGGCAAAGATAGTTATAGATTACCAGTATCTACCGTTTATGCAGACTGCATCAAAAAACCTGCTCGGAGCAAGAATAGACTATGATGGTGGCGGAGATCTGACCTTTGGTTCAACATTTCTACATCACTCCTCAACCTCGTTTGATAGGAGGCCAAATCTTGGAACTGAGCCAACCAGGATAACATTAGGGGAGATTGATGCAAGATACCAGACAAACCCATCTCTTTTTACCAGTCTTGTCAACTTCCTGCCGTTTATAGAGACTGATGCGCCCTCATCGTTTGATATCAGCTTTAATGCTGGGTTCTCTCAGCCAAATCCAAATACAGAAGGAAAGGTATATATTGATGATATGGAGGGTGTGCGAAGAACCACCTCGCTTGGCATATCAAGACCAAACTGGTCTTTTGGCAGTCAGCCGTCCGGGATGGATCTTCATGATTTTGAACCTTTGAGATGGTATAATCCACACGAGGGAGTGAGGAGGGGAGAGATAATCCCAAGCCTTCCTGATCACAGAAAGAACGAGAAGCAGAACATACTCCGCATTGAATCCACAGGTGGATGGGGTAGTTTGCTCACTCTTCTCTCAAGGGAGTATCTAAATTTTGAGAAGTCTCAGTTTCTTGAGGTATGGGCAAGGGGAGACAAAATAATACATCTAAATATCGGCGCTGATATATGCGAGGCGCTACTATATAAGGACAGAGATGGCAATATAAGAGAAAACCCAGGCAATGTTGCACGAACAGAAGATATAAATAGAAATGGAAGACTTGATGCCGGACTTGGGGAAGATACAGGACTGGATGGGGTTATGGGAGAGGATGGAGATAATATACCCGGTGATGATGGAAATGATGACTATCACTATTCTCACGAGTTTCCTGATGACTACTCAAGAATAAATGGAACAGAGGGAAATGGCAGGTTAGACACAGAGTCACTTCTTGGCGAGACTTTGCTCAACCGACATAATAATTATTTCTCGTTTAGGATAGACCTCTCATCACCTGACTATGTTGTTCAGGAAGGAGATGAGGGATGGAAACTGTATCGGATTCCCTTGAAAGATGCAACCCCAAAAGGCAGTCCGAGCTGGTCCGCTATAAGGTATGCAAGGTTATGGGTTGAGGGTGCTGACACGATAGATATTGCCACAATGGATATTGTTGGCAATAGGTGGGAGACGAAGGGTGAGATTGAATTAGGGATAAGGGATAATCAGGAAAATATAGGAGAAGACCCTCCTTATGAGCCTCCCTATACCCCAGAGAGAGACCATTATGGAAGAGAGGAGAAGGAGAGTTCACTCTCAATGATAGTAACCGATGGCAAAGCAGGCTCTGCATATACTGTGTATGGCGAGGCAAAAAATTTCACCCAGTATAATACCCTTGCATTCTACATAAGGGGGGTAGATAACCTGATGGGAATCTTCTTTATCCGTGTAGGTGGAGACACACTCAACTACTACGAATACAGGGTGAAGATACCGAATAACTGGCGGGATGTAAGAATTCCACTTGCTGACCTAACATATCTGAAGGTAGAGAGAGATACCTTACCGAGAGACTCTCTATTTGGAAGCCCGATAGGACAGGATAGCGCTTTTATTCTTGGTAACCCATCGCTTACAAATATAAAAAGGCTTGAGATAGGTGTCCTGCCTGATACAGGAGAGAGTGGAGAGGTCTGGATAAATGACATCAGGCTGGAGGATGTAGAGATGACCAGAGGGGTTGCCGCATCAGTGAGCACCTCTCTCAGATTTGCCGATTTCATCAGTGTCGGTTTTTCATATACAAGGAGTGACCCCTATTTTAGAAGGTTTGGAGATCGGATGATACCCCAAGGTGGGTTCTCAAACTCTTATCGGTTCTCTTTAACTGGAATGGATATTGGAAAGTTTCTCCCTTCTGGTATCTCAATGCCTATAAGCGGAACTATCTCTAATACTGTTATTCGTCCTATGTATGCCACAGGCTCTGATGTGGTGCTTACAGAGGAAGACAGCGAAAAGAAGAAGACTACTTCAAAGTCAAGAAGTCTCGCTCTATCGTTCTCAAAATCAGGCTCAGAAAATAGATTTCTTCAATGGACACTTGATAGGATAAATATGAGTGCAAACTACGGTGATGTGTCTAATGTTGGTCCTACAAGGATAGATTCTACAAGACGTTTCAATTTTCGAGTGGGATATAGCCTGAGACCTGAACTACCCAAACTAAGTCTGTTTGGAACAGAGATAACCTATTATCCAGAGGTTTTCAATATAAGTTCTAATCTTTCCAAGTCTGCTACAAAGAGTTATGAGCTCGTAAAGGGTTCTTTTCTACCCCTGACAAGTCCCAAATCTCTTACACGCACAGACCAGGGAGGTTTCTCTTTCTCCCCGATAGGTCCCATTAGAACAAACTATAGTATCATATCATCACACGACCTCAGCTTTAGAAGAGAGGTTTCAAGGGGTGAGAACCTTGTTCTCGATTTTTCCCCTGATGTATGGGATATCACCACCCAGAGTATCTCATATAGCTCAAGATATAGTGAGACCTTCCCTGTTGGAAGAGTTGATATAGTAGATGGAGATAGCATTCCTGTGAGGGATGCAAGCAATACGAACTTAATTGACATTGACATTGGAGTCGATTTAAGAGAGACAGGAAGAAGGGTAGGGTTTATTCAACCTCTCTTAAATCTCTTCACATCACCAAGGTTTTCATACTCAATCTCACGCTCTGTATCTCTCCGTTCGCTTCCTGATAGACCTGATAGGAGTTTTATATTTGGACTCTCACAGACACCACCGGTTGAGACAGATGGAAAACCAAATGACAGCGAGGATAGAAAAACTAATTTAGCGGTCTCGTCTGGATTTAGATGGAAGACAGTCAGTATTTCGTTTGACTACAATGAGTCTGAGAGGTGGGGTGGAACCAGGGACAATAAGAGATGGAATGCAAGCAGGACATTTCCAGACATAGCCGTCACTCTCAGATCCCTTGAAAAGTTATGGAAATTGAGCAATCTTCTTACCAGTATCAGTCTCTCAACCCGATTTAACATACGGGAAAGCTTCGATGGAGCAAAGATTGGAGATCCTACCCAGACAACCCGCGATATCTCATTGTCTCCTTCGTTGAATATGCAATGGAAGAGAGGTATCTCCAGTAGGGTTTCATCATCGTTCACCAGCAAGTATACAAAGAGATATGCAGGCGGGGGGACTTTCGTTGAAATGGATGATAAAAGTTTTAGTATTGGTGGGTCAGCCGGTTATAGATTTACTGCTCCAGATGGGATAAGGCTTCCCTTTCTTAAACATATAAGGTTTTCAGGTAATCTTGACACAAATATTGACATAACATACACATCTAATTGGGGTATGGATATAACACGGGATATTAGGAGTAAAGATAGATATACTATTACAGTAACACCGGGAATCAGTTATAACTTTGCAGAAAATATCACTGGTGGAGGAGGGCTGGAATTCAGAGAGAATAACGACCGTATGACAAAAATGCATACCCGAACAGTTGGCACGCGTATCTGGGCAGACTTTAGATTTTAGGGTAGTGCCAAACCTGGATTCACCACCAAGACATTCACCCCGCACCTATACATAGGTGTGGGGCAGGGACACCAAGTTTTTGTTTCTTTATTCTTTGTGTTACAGACACTTCGTGTTTTCCTTCTGACACACCTTATCCGTAGGGAGGAAACTCCCGACGACACTGTAGCATAATAAATTTGGGTTCATGACCATTTAGTGTGGTAGAGTGTTCTTTGATATTTTTATATTGACAAA
>CAYRBN010000092.1:0-5674 GCA_964422625.1 uncultured bacterium
ATCCTTTATCCTTTATCCTTTATCCTTCATCCTTTATTCTATATCTTCATACCATATAAGTATTCTTCCGCATCCTTCACAGGCGCATATCCTATTTGCTTTTCTTATAACAGTGACAATTTGAGCAGGGAGAATGGTGTGGCATCCCATACACATATTATCTTTTACGAGGACAACTGGATTGTCTCTTCCCTTACGAATACGCTCATAAGTTATAAGGTGTAAAGGAGTAAGCTGGGTTATAATCTTTTCCCTTTTTTGCATTTTTTCTTCTATGAGAGATTGAAGCTCCTCTTTTCGTGCTTCCAACCTCTCTTTTTCTACCCCCTCTCTCTCTCTTATATCTTTAAGCTGTTCAGATTTTTCCTCAAGACTCTCTCTGATTTCCTCTATCTCCCTCATCCCTCTTACAGCGTCTTCTTCTGCCTTTTCTATGGCTTTCTCTTCTGCATCAATCTCTTTGAGAAGGGCAGAATATTCTCTATTTGTTTTCGCTGACAAAAGTTGGGTTCTGTGCCTGGTAAGTTTCATACTGGTTTCCTCTTTTGCTCTTTCTCTCTCTCTGCTTCGTAGTTCTATTTTTTCTAACTCTCTCTTTATTTCTTCCACTGCATCCTCTACGGTTTTCACTTTTACATCAGACTCCTCTTCTTTTATAGGAATCTTTTTCAGTGCTTGTCTCAAGACAGAGATCTTTGAATCTACTGCCTGAAGCCTATACAACATTTTCAAGACTTCTCTCATTTCACCTCCTTTTGTTCAGGTTTCAGGGACTGATAACCGATTACGCCTTACGCTCTAAGCCCCTACTCCTCTCTCCTTGTCTCCCTGTCCCTCCCACGGAACCCCCAAATAAAAAAAAAGCGCATTTGTATAAATGCACCTTCATTCTATGTGGGCGGAAGAGGACTCGAACCTCTGACCTTCGGTATGTGAGACCGACACTCTAACCAGCTGAGCTATCCACCCTATTATATCCATTTTTTACATTATACCAGAAAAATTGTAATTTGTCAAGAAAAAAATCTACTAAAATGTTAGGGCAAAGATAAAATTGCACTTCGTGAAGTTAAAAGGATAAGAAAAACTTACCAAGTAGGTGTCAAATAGGGCTTCCCAAAAGGTATTTTAACAGAGACTTTTAAGAGACAAAGATTCTTGAGTTACAATAGTGTCTGAGACTAAACGAGATGAAGTTCGGCTATAGCATAAAGGGGCAATATTGAAAGTAGTTCATTACAAGACTTAAGAATCCAAAGGAATTTACACCTGAAAGCTGGGACTCTAAAAATCACTGCAATCTTGAGTTTGAGTTAGCGCAGTTTTATCTTTTATTTGGTGCAATTTTATCTTTGAGTTAACAAAATCCGGTTTTTTGCTTGACAAAACACCTATTATGTGGTATAATCTGTGTATCAAGTTCACAGTTGACAGATCTCTAACCGTGAACCGTGAACTGTCAACCTTAAACCTATGAAGAGCTGTATTAATAATGGTCTCAGAGTTGTCACAGAAGAGGTAGAAGGTGTCAGATCCATCTCACTGAGTCTAACATTTCAGAGAGGTTCTCGGCACGAGAAGGAGGATACATCCGGCATATCACATCTTGTAGAACATATGTTGTTCAAGGGAACAGAAAAAAGAGACGCATTCAGGATAGCAGTAGAATCCGATTCCCTCGGAGCGGAACTGAATGGATTTACCACAAAGGAGTGGACCTGCTATTATGCCCATTTTTTAGATCAACATCTGGATAAAATATGGCACATCCTCTCCGATATAATCCTCAACCCTCTATTCAACAAAGACGAACTTGAAAAAGAGAAGGGGGTGATCATAGAGGAGATAAGGAGCTCGCAGGACTCACCTGACGAAGTAGTATTTCAGCAACTGTCCGAATGTCTATTCCCAGGTCATGCGATTGCATATCCAATATCAGGCAGAGAAGAAGTGGTAAAAAGACTGACAAGAGAGGATATTATAGATTTTAAGGACAGAACTTATTGCGCTGAAAACGCAATCGTTGCCGCATCTGGCAGACTATCATCCACTCGCTTGAGAAAACTGGTTGAGGATTCGCTGTACGCACTCCCTCGGTCAGGAGAGCCTATACCCACCCCCCCATTTCCACAGGAGATTATCAAGGACAAGAACACCCAAAAAAAGGATATCTCTCAGCTTCACATAGCGATTGGTAGAAGAACTTTCAGATACGATTCTCCACATAGATATCCCAGTTTTGTTCTCAATACCCTCATAGGTGGTTCAATGAGCTCTCGCCTGTTCCAGCGACTGAGAGAGAGGGAGGGGCTCGTATATAATGTGACTAGCTTTCTTCATCTTTACAGCGACACGGGGACTATGGGTGTATACCTCACTACATCACCCTCTGCAAAAGAGAGAGCGATTGATATAGTATTTGAGGAACTGAAGAAACTTACAACTGATGGGTTGATGAGAGATGAACTTGAAAATACAAAGGAACATCTAAAGGGTGGGCTTATCCTTGGACTGGAATCAACCGTAAATAGGATGCTGAGGATCCTTAAAGAAGAGATATACATAGGAAGGGAACGGACAATAGATGATATTTTAAATGCAGTTGACAGTGTGAGTGAGGACGATGTTTTAACCCTTGCAAGAGAACTTTTTGATAGAGATAAATTTGCAATCTCACTCGTGGAACCGGATACAAAGGATAAAGGATAAAGGGAACCAATGACCTAATCAATTAAGATTTGGAATTTGAAGCGAAGCGCTTATGGAATTAAAAAAAAGAATTGGCATCCAGATCTTATACGGGGTCAAAGATGCCAGGGAGGGGCTGGACTATGCCATAAGAGAGGGGTTTTCTGCAATTGAGTTCAATCTGTCATCACCGATATTCTTCCCTGAGAACATAAGTGATAGTGCAAAAAGGAGACTCTGTTCCTCTCCGATACCGGTCTTACTTCACGCTCCAGATGGTCTCTCGTTCTTCAATCTTCACAAGAAAGCTCTTGAGAGTGCAATAGAGAGACATTATGAGGTCATAGACCTTGGCTATGAGATCGGGGCAAGGTGCGTCACAATACACCTTGGTTCTTCGTCTCACATATCAGAGAGTGGCAAACTGAGGCTTATGCACGAGATTTTTCCAGAGGAATATGAAACTGCACTCAGATATTCTCTCAAAAAACTGTCAGATTATGCAAAGGCAAAGACCCTTCTCTGTGTGGAGAATACAGCCGGATTCAAGTATAGACTAGCCCATAAGGTCTTGAGAGATTTTCTCTCAAAAAGAGAGCTCTATCTCACATGGGACATAGGACATACATCTATACTAAAGAGGGAAGAGAGGAAAAGAGAGGAGAGTTTCATGCTGGAGTTTGCCGAACTGATAAAGAATTGTCATGTCCACGACAACAACGGAGATTGGGATGAACACAATATAATAGGTGAGGGGAATATTGACTTCTCTCACTATCTACCTATACTAAAAAAACTTGATGCATACCTGATAATAGAGGTCAGACCCAAAGAGAGAGCCGTTGAATCCTACAGGAGACTGAAAGAACAGTTATGACCTTGTTCACCACCAAGACATTCCCCCCGCACCTAAGCTTATGTGCGGGGTAAGCAAGAGACTTTTAGATAAAAATCCTGTTAAACAGTCAAAAAAAAATTCTTGACATACAATGAAAAATCTGTTATAATAACACAATCGGAGAGTTTTAAGGAGGTAACTTATGGAGAGAACAGGGTATGATGCTAGAAATATCTATGTTCTAAAGGGTCTTGAGGGGGTAAGAAAGAGACCTGCTATGTATATCGGGGATACAGGACGAATTGGACTGCACCATCTTGTCTTTGAAGTGATAGATAACGCCATAGACGAGGCAATGGTTGGCGAATGTAACAGGATAGATGTCATAATTCATAAGGATAATACCATAACAACAGAAGACAACGGCAGAGGGATACCAGTGGACATACATGCGGTTGAGAAACGTTCAGCACTTGAGGTGGTGATGACATCCTTACATGCAGGAGGTAAATTTGACCATAAGGTCTATAAGGTATCCGGAGGCCTTCACGGGGTTGGAGTCTCTGTTGTAAATGCCCTATCCGAATGGCTGGAGGTCTGGGTGAGGAGGAATGGAGGTGTCTTTTATCAGAAATACGAGAGGGGAAAACCTACAAAAAAGGTGCAAAGAATTGGCAATATAGACCCAGATGAGCATGGAACAGTTGTCAGGTTCTCCCCTGACCAAAGGATATTTAAGGATGTAGAGTTTGATAGGGAGGTGTTGGCTGAGAGAGCGAGAGAGCTTGCCTTTCTAAACGGAGGAGTAACACTCACTCTGACAGATGAAAGGAACAATATAAAGGAAGAGTTTTGCTATGAAGGGGGAATAAGTCAGTTTGTATCCTTCTTAAACAATGGTAAGACCCCGATATCTCCTGTGATATATCTCAAGGGAGAGAAAAAGGGTGTTGGGGTAGAGATTGCCATGCAGTATACAGAGGCATACACAGAGGATATATTTACCTTTGCGAACAATATTCTCACAAAAGAGGGGGGAACACACCTTGTAGGGTTTAAGAGTGGGTTGACAAGGGTAACAAATGAGTTTGCAAAGAGGTGCTCAGGCACGAGATCTAATAACAAGACAACTATTCAGGGTGAGGATGCAAGAGAGGGGCTTACTGCTGTTATATCTGTGAAGCTTCCAGAACCCCAATTTGAGGGGCAGACAAAGATGAAGCTCGGCAATCCTGAGATAAGGGGGTTGGTTGAATCCATATTAGGTGAACACCTTGGCCTATATTTTGAAGAAAATCCTAAGGTGATTGAGAAGGTCTTGAAGAAGATATATTCTGCTCAAAGAGCGAGGATAGCAGCAAGAGAGGCACGGGAGCTTGCAAGAAGAAAGAGCTCGCTTGATGTATCCACCCTACCGGGGAAACTTGCAGATTGTATATCAAGGGATGTAGAATCTGCAGAGCTCTTTTTGGTTGAGGGGGATTCTGCTGGTGGCTCGGCAAAACAGGGCAGGAACAGGCAATTTCAGGCAATTCTCCCGCTCAAGGGAAAAATACTCAATGTTGAGAAATCAAGAATAGACAAGATCTTACTCAATGAAGAGATAAAGACACTGATCTCTGCTATAGGGGTGGGCATTGGGGAAGAAACAGAGTCTCTGGAGAGATTAAGATATGGTAGAATTATCATCATGGCGGATGCTGATGTAGATGGTGCACATATATGCACACTTTTGTTAACGCTCTTTTACCGTTATGTTCGCTCTCTTGTAGAGAATGGTCATCTCTACATTGCCCAACCACCACTATATCGTGCAAAGATAAAGAATAAAATAGTCTATGCCTATTCAGAGGAAGAACTTATTAGGGTAAGAGAAGAATACGGAGAAGGGATTGATCTTCAGAGATACAAGGGGCTTGGAGAGATGAATCCTGACCAACTCTGGGAGACCACTATGGACCATGAGAAAAGGATACTTAAAAAGGTGACAGTAGATGACCTTATTGAGGCAGATAGGACATTCAATATTCTTATGGGGGATAGTGTTGAACCAAGAAGAAAATTTATAGAGGAGAATGCACGATTTGTTGAGAACCTTGATGTGTAAGAATGTGGTGGCAGGGGGAACAAGGATAAAGGATAAAGGAT
>CAYRBN010000093.1:0-5551 GCA_964422625.1 uncultured bacterium
TATGTAGGGGCAGGGCTTGCCCCTGCCCATTGGGGACAAATTCTAAATCCTAAACAAATTCAAAATCCTAAATTCCAATGATCTAAACTTGTTTTCCGTATCATGCTGGTTTTGAATTTTGTATTTTGGTCATTTGTATTTGTTTAGGATTTCGGATTTAGAGTTTAGGATTTGCCCTTACATCAAGGGTTACCCCTACAATCTGCGTTTATCTGCGTCCTAAAAACAAGACATAAATATTATACCAGGGGAGAAGATGAAAATCACATTTCCACATTTTGGGGACTATTATGTCATTTTCAGGACTCTATTTGAGACATTAGGTCATGAGGTAATAGTTCCGCCGCCCATAAGTAGGAGAACCATAGAACTGGGTTCCAGACATTCCCCAGAGTTTGTATGTTTTCCTTTTAAGGTCACATTAGGTTGTCTTATAGAAGGACTTGAACAGGGTGCAGATACTCTTTTCCAGGGTGGTGGTAGAGGAGGAGCCTGCAGATTTGGTTATTACAGAGAAGTTCAAGAGAAGATATTGAGAGACCTGGGCTACCAGTTCACTTTCTTAAGGCTTGGTGCTGTTAAAGAGGTAATGTCGCTGGCTAATAATGGTGGAAGATTAAATCTACTAAAGGCATTAAAGCTGGGCTGGGCAAAGTTAAATCTTATAGACAGTTTCCATGGTAAAGTCAGAAGATTGAGTGCGTACGAGCTAACTCAGGGTGAGAGTAGAAGGGTTTATAAAGAATTCCTGAACGCCTGTGATGAGGCTAAATCCGCAAAGTACCTAAAGAGAGTAGAGAGAGAGTTTAGAGACAGGTTTTGCCAGATTAAAAAAGTCTCTGGATTAAAACCGATCAAAGTTGGTATCGTTGGTGAGATATATGTGGTTATGGAACCTTATAGCAATGCAGAGATAGAGAGAGAATTAAGCCTGATGCGGGTTGAGGTAGTTAGACCACTCTCGTTGAGCTATCTTATGAAAGAACTGCTTCCCCTGTCACCAAAGAAGACCACACATAAATGGGTATCCAGACCTTATCTCCAATACGATTCTGGTGCCCATGCCAACACCTCTGTATCAGAAACTATCCTTTTTGCCAGGGAAGGGCTGGATGGGGTGATCCATTTAAAGCCCCATGCCTGTATGCCTGAAGTTACTGCAATGAGTGCCCTTCACAGGGTGAGTAGAGATTATAATATCCCTTTATTATACTTTTCATTTGACGAACATACCTCTTCAGTTGGCGTAAAAACACGGCTTGAGGCATTTGTGGAATTAATCAAAAGAAGGAGGCAAGCAAAATATAACAAACCACATTCTTTGTGACTTCGTGTCTTGGTGGTTTTATCTGTGGTTAGTTTTTTGACAATACTTTTGCTCATTAAAGGAGGCAAGTAAGATGTATCTCGGTATAGATGTCGGATCAGTAAGCACAAAGGTTGCACTTATTGATGAAGAGAGAAAAGTGATATCATCTCTCTACCTCAGGACAGGTGGAGATCCTATTACAGCAATAAAGAAAGCATTAAGACTGACAGGTGAGAGGTTGAAAAACCATGGAGAGATAAAAGGAGTAGGAACCACTGGTAGTGCACGGCAGATAGCGGGCATTCTTGTTAAGGCAGATGTGATCAAGAATGAGATTATTGCTCATGCTATTGGAACCCTGAACTTCATCCCGGAGGTCAGGACTATCATAGATATAGGTGGACAGGATTCAAAGATTATAATCCTGAGAGATGGAATACCGATAGATTTTAGTATGAACACAGTATGTGCCGCAGGAACAGGCTCATTTCTGGACCATCAGGCAGACCGTCTCGGTATACCGATTGAAGAGTTTGGTGAATATGCCCTAAGAGCAGAAACAAAAGTTAATATTGCTGGAAGATGCACTGTGTTTGCTGAGAGTGATATGGTTCATAAGCAGCAACTTGGCTTTAGCAAAGAAGATATTATCAATGGACTCTGTCAAGCCATTGTGAGGAATTATCTGAATAATGTGGCAAAATCAAAAGAGATATTAGCCCCTATAGTATTTCAGGGAGGAGTAGCTGCAAATAAAGGTGTGGTTAAGGCTTTCTATGAAGAGTTAGAGACCAAGGTGATTGTGCCTCAATATTATGATGTGATGGGTGCCATAGGTGCTGCTATCCTGGCTATGGAGGAAGTTAAAGAGACAGAATCAAAAGCTGACTTTGATTTCAGTGTAGCAGATATAGATTTTAAGACCATGTCGTTTGAGTGCAGTGAATGCCCAAATCATTGTGAGATAATAGAGGTATCGAGAGAAGCCAGAGTTGTTGATAGATTTGGTTCGAGATGTGGAAAGTGGAGTGCCGAAAATGCAATAGAGAGCCTTCTTAATGTTTAGTCCATTGCTTATGAAATAATACTTCTGTTTTTTTAGACAGGATTAACAGGATTTATCTTATTTATGGCATAGTAAATTATACTGTGGATGGTTACTGTGCCTTAATTTCGCGCTTGTGTAGGGATTTGATTTATTAAATCCAAAAAGGGCTTTCCCACAGTCAATGTCCCGCCAAACAGGCGGCGGGCAGGCAGGAGACCTTTTCCACATTTAAGTATGTGTCAGGATGTAATTCCTGACACCACAATTAGATAAAAATCCTGTTAATCCTGTCAAAAAAATTTTCTTGACTCCAATGCGTAGATTCTATTTAGCTGCTGTAATCCCGACCCTGTTAGGATTGTTCTGCACAGGGAATCCTGCAATGAGTGGAAAGGAGGCAATGTGGTACACCCCTCTTCAATTTAGTAGGGTCCGATGTGATCTCTGTCCACATAAATGCGTGATTGAAGAAGGTAGAAGAGGTTTTTGTAGGGTCAGAGAAAATAGGGATGGCAAACTATATTCACTGGTTTATGGAAAGCCTTGTGCTGTTAATATTGGACCGATTGAGAAAGCTCCTTTGTACCATTTTATACCAGGTCACCGGCGACTTACTATAGCTACAATGGGTTGCAATCTGAGCTGTAAGCACTGCCAGAACTGGCATATCTCTCAGATATCGCCCGCTGAGATAAGCCACTATACTTTATCACCAGAGGAGGTTGTGAAGCATGCAAAAAGGTTAGGAGTGAACTCAATCTCTTTCACCTATACTGAGCCAACAATTTTTTATGAGTATATGTATAGTATCGCAACCCTGGCAAGAAAGAGAGGGCTTAGAACATCTGTGGTTTCTAATGGCTTTATCTCCCCGGAGCCTTTAAGAAAACTGATCAAGGTTCTGGATGCAGTAAAGATTGACCTGAAAGCGTTTACAGAAAGGTTCTATTACGAGATATGTTCAGCCGAACTAGCTCCTGTGTTGAAAACACTACAAGTATTGAAAGAAGAGGGTATCTTCTTTGAGATTGTCAATCTTATTATTCCTACCTTAAACGATAACCCTGATGAGATAGAGAAGATGTGCCTCTGGATAAAAGAGAATCTGGGCGAAGATGTTCCTGTCCACTTCAGTAGATTTACCCCTGCATACAGATTGACTCGTCTGCCGGCTACACCTGTGGAGACATTGGAAGAGGCAGTAAGGATTGGTCAGAGGGTAGGGTTGAAATATGTCTATATTGGCAATGTTCCTGGTCATAGGTATAGCTCAACCTACTGTCCTGGGTGCGGAGAGAAGCTGATACACAGGATACATTTTTCAGTGTTGAGTAACAGTATAGAAGATGGTAAATGTGGATACTGTGGACACAAGATACCAGGAATATGGGAGTGAGGTGTTATTAGTTGGTTAGATGTAGGGATTTGATTTATCAAATCCAATAACCCAGGGACGGTTGTGTCAATTTTATGAATAAACCGCGGAGGGCGCAGAGAGCGCAGAGAGAGATAGAGAAAATAAGAAAATAAAAACTCTGCGATCTCTGCGACCTCTGCGGTAAAAAATAGGGGGGTAAAAAACTTGACGACTTTTATTTGGTTTTTTCTCTCTGAAAAACGGTAGGGCAATGGCAAACATTGTTATTATGGACATTTCTATGTAGTAGCGGAACTTCAGTTCCGCCCCTGGAGAGAGTTTAGAGGTGTTGTAGGAGCACACGGAGGCCTGGGATGAAAATAAAAAACTCTGTGTTCTCTGTGTCCTCTGCGGTTAGATATTATACATAACATGAGGGATGAAGGGGAAAATATGAGAACTTTAACAACAAAAAAAAGAGATACAGTTCCAGAGAGTCTACAAGGTATTTTGTGGTCCGTGGATGTTAAGAATTTGGACATGAAAGAGAATAAAAATTATATTATTCATCAGATTTTAATGTATGGGGAGTTAGAAGAGATAGCATGGCTTTTTAAGGTTTATTCAAAAGAAGAGGTAAAAAAGGTTTTTGAAAAAGCCCCACTGAAAATTTACAGCCACCAGGGATTTCATTTTATCAAGAATATAATTTTGGATTTAAAGAAGAAAACGCTTTCTCCTGAAAAGTATGTCACAACTTTATATTAATAAAAAAAATAAAAGTAGTGTCTGGTGAAAAATGGTTCTTTTTAGGACGCAGATGAACGCAGATAAACAGGATATGTAGGAGCAGGGCTTGTTCCTGTCCAATAGGGTAACCGCAAGGGTTACCCCTATAATCTGCGAAAATCTGCATCCTAAAAAACAGAACAAAAAGTTATTCACTGGACACTATGTAATAGAATACTATCTAACAAGGATAAAGGATAAAATAACCTAATAACCAATAACTAATAACCCAACAACAGGAGGTGAGAGATGTTGGAAAAAAGAAGGCTTGGGGTGATAGTCGCATTGATCCTTATCGTTGTGTCTGGTGTGGTCGTGGCAAGATTTGTAACCCAGACTGTGGCTGTTACTGGAGGAACTGAGATAAGTCTGCCCGCACCTCGACACGAGGGGGAGCTCTCTGTAGAAGAGGCTATCTTCAGAAGAAGATCTATAAGACGCTTTAAAGATGAGCCTTTAACTATGCAAGAGGTCTCCCAGCTTCTCTGGGCAGCTGGAGGAAAGACTATTGATGGAGTAACCGGAGCGACGCGGGCCTTCCCCTCTGCCGGCGGGCTGTATCCATTTGAGATCTATCTCGTTGCCGGCAATGTAACTGGTCTCGCTGATGGGATCTATCGGTTCAGATGGCGGGACCA
Organism: uncultured bacterium; assembly: GCA_964422625.1. GTDB lineage: Bacteria > Hydrothermota > UBA3073 > UBA3073 > UBA3073 > CAYRBN01. Next base: position 5,142 of record CAYRBN010000093.1, read on the forward strand.
CTCACTGAGGATGATAAAGGAAGGGGATTTTCGCGAAGCGTTGATGAGAGCCTCGCTCAGACAGAGGTTTGTGCAGCAAGCGCCGGTAAGTATCGTCTGGGTCGGTGATTTCACCAAAATCAGAAGAGCTTACCGGGCCCGCGGGGTAGATCGCTATATCTCTATGGATGTGGGTGGGGCTGGGCAGAATGTCCACTTGCAGGCAGAGGCATTGGATTTAGGCACAGTAATAATTGGTGCCTTCCATGACGAAGAAGTCCTGAAGGTTCTTGGGATAGAGGACCAGACGCCCCTCTACATAATGCCAGTGGGAAGGCATTAAAGAGAGTTGAGAAAAGTCCAAAGTCCAGCTCCCGATGTGGGAGAGGGCTTCTGCCCTCGATATGTAGGGATTTGATTTATCAAATCCT
>CAYRBN010000094.1:0-5511 GCA_964422625.1 uncultured bacterium
AACGGTAATATTCACAAATTTCTTCATCCTTTTATTTATAGCCACAAAGACACCAAGACACAAAGAATACTAATCCCAGATTATGCATTAACCACAGATTCACCCCGCACCTATGCATAGGTGCGGGGGAACCACAGAGAACTATGTTAAAAATAAAAGACTTAGCTATTTTTCTCTGTGCACTCTTTTAGTGCAAAAACCCTCATTAAGATATACTAAACTTTTATATTAGAGAGCACAGAGAATCCTTTGAGAATCACAGAATTTTTATCTTTAGAATAATCTCTGTGTCCTCTGTGGTTTTATTAATGCATATTCTGGGCTAAGATTACAGAAAAGTTTAAATTTCATTGTCTATCTTTGTGTCTTTGTGCCTTGGTGGTTAAATAGTTACTATCCTTTTACGATAGCCTCAAATTTACAGATATTAAAACATCGGCCGCATTGGGTGCACTTATCCTCATCTATCCGATGAGGCTCTTTCTTTTCACCAATTATTGCCCCCAGGGGACAGGACTTCAGGCATAGCCCACAGCCAACACATTTTTCTAAATCTATGGTGTACTTAATTAATGCCCTGCAGATACGAGATGGACATCTCTTATGCTTTATATGAGCCTCATATTCGTCTATGAAATACCGCAAGGTAGTTAAAACCGGATTGGGCGCTGTCTGTCCAAGTCCGCAAAGGGATGCTTTTTTAATCACATTAGCCAATCTCTCAAGTTTTTCTATATCTTCTTCTTCTCCTTCACCAGAGGTAATTCGGGTTAAAATCTCAAGCATTCTTTTTGTTCCTTCTCTACAGGGAGTGCATTTACCACAGGATTCATTTTGGGTAAACTCTAAAAAATAACGGGCAATATCAACCATACAGTCATCCTCACTCAAGACTATCATTCCGCCTGAGCCCATCATAGAGCCAGCGGCTTGGAGGGAATCATAATCTATGGGGGTATCAAGATATTGTTGGGGGAGACATCCTCCTGAGGGTCCCCCGGTTAAAACCGCCTTAAACTTTTTTCCGTCTTGAATCCCGCCCCCAATGTCGTAGACAATCTCTCACAAGGATATACCCATAGGCACCTCAATTAGTCCACTATTATTTACCTTCCCTGCCAGAGCAAAAACCTTTGTGCCTTTGCTTTTTTCGGTTCCAATAGAGGCAAAGTGTTCATAACCATCAAGCATAATCACCGCTATATTGGCAAATGTCTCCACATTGTTTATGAGAGTAGGCTTTCCCCACAGTCCTTTAATAGAAGGATAAGGCGGTCTGGCTCGGGGCATTCCTCTTAAACCTTCGATGGAATGGATAAGCGCTGTCTCCTCACCACAGACAAATGCCCCTGCCCCAAGGACAATTTCAATGTCAAAAGAAAATTCTGTTCCTAATATCCTCTCACCAAAAAAACCCAATGCCCGGGCATCTTTAATCGCTTTTTTCAATCTTTCTACTGCCAGTGGATACTCCGCCCTAATATAGATAAAACCTCTATTCGCACCCACAGTATAGGCGCCTATTATCATACCCTCTATAACAGCATGGGGATCTCCCTCGAGAGCGCTTCTATCCATAAATGCACCCGGGTCCCCTTCGTCGGCATTACAAATAACAAACTTTGCATCGCTTTTCTGACGATAGACATTGTTCCACTTCAGTCCGGTAGGAAACCCTCCACCGCCTCTTCCACGCAGCCCTGATTTGGTAATCTCATCTATAAGCTGTTGTGGAGTATATTCAGTCAGCACCTTTGCCAGTGCCTCGTATCCTCTAACGGATAGATAATCTTTTAGATTTTCAGAGTCAATAATTGCACAATTTCTGAGTGTTATTCTTAATTGTTTCTTAAAGGAGTCAAGGTCCCCAAAGACAAACTTAGATCTGTCTGTAAGATTAAATGGATCTGTCCTCATAGCCGGGGTTCTTTCCCCTGACGGAACATTATTTTCTATTAGATGTTTCTTTATAATTTCTCTGGCTTTTTTAACATCTACCTTTACATACTTAAAAGGGACTTTTCCTGCCTGGAGAACCTCAACTGTGGGCTCAAGATTACACCGACCAGCACACCCTTTCTGTTTCAATAATACATCTTTTATCCCTTTTTTCTTGATCTCTTCTTGAAAAACATCCCAGAGCTCTTTACTTCCGGCAGCTATTTCACAAGTTGACATGCCGATATATATACGCGCGGAAAGCGGTAATCCGTCCTCAATTAATTTTTGAATCGCTTCCTGTTTTATCTTTTTTAAGATTTCCAGAGGAGTGCTCATCGTCATTTATACCTTTTGGTTCTTCTCCAATTTAGTTGGTAAAATATAGGGACAAACCCTCATTAGTTCGTGCTATTTACATAAGCACGATTTGAAATCGTGCCTACATTTTCAAAAAGCTTGTCCAGTTTTTGAAAAGTTTCTCTTTGGGTAATGTGAAGATGATTTTCATCCCAACATGCGGGCAATCGCATAATAAAGCGGAATACCTATGATGATAGTAAGCGGAAATGTCAATGCCACCGAGGCAGTGAGAGAGAGCGATGAATTTGCCTCGGGAATTGCTGACCTCAATGCGACTGGGGCTTCTATGAACGAGGCACTCCCAGCCATCACGCCAAGTATGGTTGCTCCTCCTACGCTCAGTCCAGCCAGAGTGCCCAGAAAGACCCCGGCGATTCCATAAAGGGGCGGCATAATAACTGCATAAGCTAATAAACGGGGACCGACTGTCTTCCACTCACCCAACCGACCAGCTACAAGTAGCCCCATCTCCAGCATAAATAAACACAAAACCCCCATGAACATACCCTCAAAAAAAGGCATTTCCAGTTTTGTCCCCTCTTCTCCTAACAACCATCCGATTATCAAAGTAGGGATTAAGAGAATGATAGCTCTATTAAAAAAGCATAATTTGAGAATATTCAGCACGCTAAGAGGTACATCTCCTTTTTTATGACGAGATAGCGAATAATGGGTTAGGGCAATGGCAGTGACTATAGCCGATATGGCCATGAACGGGTAGACCCCCAGAATGAATTCTTCAAAGGGCACCTTCATCTCATTTAAGAAAACAAAGCCCACGACTACGGCGGCCATAGCTATTGCCCCATAGTGTCCAGCTATGGACCCAGCATCAGGGACCGGGAATTTAAGCCTGATTAAGATAATATATCCCAAAACCACTATACCCACACCCAGAAGAATAGCGGCAAATGCCGGCAACAACAGAGCCCCTATCCCGGCCCTGGCAATTCCTACCCCCCCCTTCAATCCAATAGCACAGAGCAAGAAGATGGTTAGGGCTCTACTTATCGCCTCCGGCACCTTTAATGTAGGCTTTAGCAGCGCGGCAATAATACCCCATACAAAGAACAATATGGGGAGAGAGAAAATCTGAACTAATATTTTATTTCCCGATATCATTAGAGTTGTTGTATATTAATCCCAAAATATGCGTTAATAAAACCACAGAGGACACAGAGGAATCAATGTAAAATTAGCAATGCAAAATTAGCAATTAAAATCCGAAGTGTAAAGATCTATGCGCTATTATTGTAAAGAGCATTCTTACAGCAAAAAAGGAGCAATTTTACATTGCTAACTGCTAATTTTGCAATGAACATTGAGTTTTTTATCTCTGTGCTCTCTAATATAAAAGTTTAGTATATCTTAATGAGGGTTTTTGCACTAAAAGAGTGCACAGAGAAAAATGACTAAGTCTTTTATTTTTGGTTCTTCTCCAATTCAGTTGGTTTAAATAGCAACCATATATTGGACAGTCCTAATCATAAGGCTTTTTGTATTTAAGAAGTAATCTGTTTTTCGTTTCTTACGCGAGGGTTTTCGGAGATGACTTTTGAAAATGTAGGCACGATTTCAAATCGTGCTTATGCAAATAGCACGAACTCAGGGGAGGTTGTCCCTATATTCTATCAACTAAATTGGAGAAGAACCTTATTTTTAAGATGGTTCTCTGTGGTTCCCCTGTTAAATAACTTAACCTAAATACCAGAGTGTTGCTATAAGGCGACTCTATTTAACAGGGTGAATCTGTGGTTAATGCATAATCTGCAGGTTTATTTATATTCCCTAAGCTCAAATGTGGTATTATCAAAAAACTGATGATAGGCTATAGGCTGTAAGATGATTCTTATCCCAACATCCGGGCCACCGTGTAATAAAGCGGGATACCTATTAGGATATTAAATGGAAATGTCAGAGCTACTGATGCGGTGAGAGAGAGCGAGGGATTGGCATCTGGAACCGCTGCTCTCATAGCGGCCGGCGCTGAGATATATGAAGCGCTCCCCGCTATAATGCCCAGCATAGTTGCCCCACCTACGCTTAGTCCTACCCAGGTACCGAGCAACACCCCCACGATTCCATGAATGGGCGGCATAATGAATGCATAGGCAGCTAGCTTATAGCCTACCACCTTCCACTCGGTCAACCGTGCGGCTGCGACCAGGCCCATATCGAGCATGAACAGACACAAAACCCCCTTAAACATGCCATCAAAAAACGGCATAATTCCTGAAGTCCCCTCAACACCACCTATATATCCTATCACCAGAGAGGCTATCAAAAGCAGAACAGCTTTTCCAAGAACGCTCTCTTTAAGGATTTTTGACACACTCACTCTTGTAGTAGCCCCCTTCTGTTTTGCAAGTGCAATGCGTGCAAGGAGTATGCCAGTGAGTATAGCCGGACTATCCATGAGAGGATATAGAGTAGGTACAAATGCTTCATACGGCACATTGAGCCTATCAAGGTAGGCAAACCCAAGAAGCATCGTCGCAGAGCTCACCGCACCATAGTGTCCAGCAATACCCCCGGCATTAGCGACATCGAATTTGAGCCTGGTTAAGATGGTGTATCCTAACAATGTTATACCCACGCCCAGGACGATCGCCGCCAACGCTGGTGCCAACACATCCCCAATGCCTGCTTTTGCAATCCCTATCCCGCCCTCCAGGCCAATAGCACATAATAGGAAGATCGTCATCGCTGTACTCATAGCCTCTGGTATCTTCAGATCAGACTTTACCAGCGCAGCGAATATACCCAATGCAAAGAACAATATCGGTGGAGAGAGAATCTGTATTAATATTGAATGTAATAATTCCATTGATATTCCTTAATCTCAAATGGTATTGTCAAAAAACTGATGATAGGCTATAAGGCTGAAGGGGATTAGACTGAAGGAAAGTCTATTTGACACTACCTTCATTTAACCTGCACAATGGCTATCGCTTCAAACTTACACACTTCTATACACAATCCGCAGACTTTAGAACGCTTGGTATTAATAACTACCTTCTTTGCGTCCTTTTCAAAACTTATCACATTGGGTTCAGGGCATATGAATATACACAATTTATACCCGGTACATTTTTCTCTCTCTACATGAGCAGACATTTAGATTCCTCCTTTAAAACCACAAAGGCACGAAGTCACAAAGAACACAAAGAATAAAGAAACAAAAACTTGGTATATCTCTAACCTTGAACC
>CAYRBN010000095.1:0-5404 GCA_964422625.1 uncultured bacterium
TGAAATGCAGAAATAGACAGTGATTGAAACCAATAACCACCCTTATTTTCGTAATGATGACGAAACTTATAAAATATGGAAAAAGTTATGTAAACGCAATCTATTCCTTGTAAATGATGAATATCCCATTTTAGCGTTCCCAAAATGTCCCATTTTGACTGTTGCGTAACAAGTTAAGAAAAAAACCTTGACTTTTCTCTATTTGTATGCTATAATATAAATTATAGTTTTTTGACAATACCTTACTAATATCAGGGAGGAGATATGCCAGAAGGACTCAAGGTATTTGGTGGTAGCTCAAATCCGCTATTGACAAAAAGAATATGTGAATATCTTAAAATAGAGAAAGGAGATATCACCTGTAAGAGGTTCTCGGATGGGGAGATATATGTAAAATTTAATGAGAATGTGAGGGGAGTAGATGTATTTTTAGTGCAGTCAACTCAATCACCATCAGACAATCTTCTTGAGATTCTTCTTATGATAGATGCAGCGAAGAGGTCATCCGCAGAAAGAATTACAGCGGTTATGCCATATTTTGGCTATGCAAGGCAGGATAAGAAGGATGAACCAAGGGTCCCAATATCTGCAAAACTTGTTGCAAATCTTCTCCAGATATCAGGGGCAGACAGGATTGTTACCTGTGACCTTCATGCTGGGCAGATTCAGGGGTTCTTTGATATTCCAGTTGACCACCTCTATGCCCTCCCTGCTTTTGTAGAGTATGTAAAAGATATAGACTTGTCCAATTTTGTTCTAGTCTCACCTGATGTAGGTAGTATGAAAAGGGTATGGGGGTATGCAAAAAGGTTGGGTGGATTGCCCATAGCCATTGTAGATAAAAGACGACCAGCCCCAAATCAATCTTATGTTACCAACATAATAGGTAATGTAAGGGAAAAGAGTGTTTTTATTATAGATGATATTATTGATACAGGAGGAACAATATTGGGAGCAGTACAAGCACTGAGGGATGCAGGTGCACTTGACATACACTGTTTCTGCACACATGCTATACTATCAGGAGCCTCAAAGGAGAAGATGCACTCATCTGATCTCGTAAAATTTATAACAACTGATACAATCCCTCTTAACTGGGACTCTCCTAAACTTACTGTTGTCTCTATCTCTAAACTTATGGGAGAGGCAATAAAGAGAGTCCATAACAACCAATCTGTCAGTTCACTGTTTGTTGGTTAGACTGTAATGTGAGCTGCTTACTGCCTACTGCTTACTATTTACATGGGGGTCTTATGAAGACACTTAAGATAGAGAAAAGGGATAAGGTTAGCAAACCTGATACAAAACGAGTTAGAAAGGAAGGCAAGATTCCTGTTGTAATTTATGGCCGTGGTGAAGAACCTATGCCGGCAACAGTTTCAAAGAAAGTCCTGAAATCTTACCTGCACGAGCACAAAGAAGAGATTATAAGACTTGGACCTGGAAGAGGGAAAAATGTAGTTATAAAAGAGGTTCAGTATGATCCAATTACAGGAGAGGCTATTCATATAGATTTTATGCATATCCACAAAGGCGAAAAATTGAAACTTTCAATTCCACTCATATTGAAAGGCATTCCTGTTGGTGTAACCGATGGTGGTGTACTGGAACACTTAGTTAGAGAGGTTGAGATAGAATGTATTCCCAAGAATATACCTGATAAGATCACAATTGATGTGCACAACCTGAAGATTGGCGAGTCGATCCATACAGAAGACCTTTCACTCGGTGAGGAGGTAAAGGTTCTACTACATCCTGGAGAGGCACTTATCAGTGTAATGGCCCCAAGGAGAGAAGAGGTAAAGGCAGAGACTGAAGGAGAAGAGGTTACAGTAGAAGCGAAGGAAGTCACAGAAGAAAAACAGGAAGAAAAGAGATGAACATCCTTCTTGCTATAGGAAATCCAGGCAGGAATTATGAATTGACACGACATAATGTTGCATACATCCTCCTAAACGAGATTCTAAAAAAATACAATGTCTCTCTAAAAGCAGGAAAAGGTGATTATTTTGAAGCAGATATTGAAATAGAAGAAGAGAGACTGAAAATCGTAAAATCCTCTATGTATATGAATCGTTCAGGAATAGTGGCAGATCAGATATCAGCTCTGCCTATATTCTCATTAGACAAATTTCTTGTAGTGCTGGATGATTTTGAGATTCCACTTGGAAAAATAAGAATGAGAAAAAAGGGGAGTTCTGGCGGGCATAGGGGGCTTGAGTCTATTATATATACCATTGGATGTGATACCTTTTCAAGGCTCCGTATTGGTATAGGTCCTGTTGAAAAAGACCCGGTAGATTTTGTGCTTTCAAGGTTTACCTCTGAAGAGATAGAAATTATTAATAAGTCAGTTAAAAAGGCGATAACATCAGTAGGAATCTTTGTAAAAGAGGGGATAGAAAAGGCTATGAATTACGCCAATTCTTAAGGGACAGATACTGAATCCGAAATCCTAAACTCTAAACAAATTCAAAATACAAAACCAGTATGATCAGGGACAAATACTAAATCCGAAACCCGAAATCCTACGACAAATACAAATGACCAAAATTCAAAACCAGTATGAAATAGAAAACAAGTTTATAACATTGGAATTTAGGATTTTGAAATTGTCGTAGGATTTAGAGTTTAGTATTTAGAATTTCCCGCCGCAGACGGGTAGGGGGCTATATGACCAGGAAAAAGAAGATAGCTATTATAGTGATCATTCCCTTCTTACTCCTCATCTTACTATCCTTGCTACCTATAAGACGTCCTGGGCCGGCTATTGGAATAATCAGAATTGAGGAAGCAATAAGAGAGTCAAGGAGGATTGTAGAAAGACTGAATGAGGCAAGAGAGAATCCATTGATAAGGGGGGTTGTTATATATATCAACACACCGGGCGGTGGGGTTGTTGCCTGTCAGGAGATAGTAGACGCGATAGATAGATTACAGGATGATGGAAAGATTGTTGTTGCCTCACTTGGACCTATTGCAGCATCCGGAGGATATTACATAGCATCTAGCGCTGATAAGATAGTGGCAAATCCCGGGACCCTTACAGGTTCAATAAGTGTGATAATGCAGCTTCCATATATGGAGAAACTTATAGAAAAGATCGGCATTGAGATGAGGGTTATAAAGTCAGGAAGATATAAGGATATCGCTTCCCCATTCAGGGAGATGAAAGAAGATGAAAGGGAGCTGTTACAGGATCTCATAGATGATCTCTATAACCAGTTTCTGGATGAAATAGTAAAAGGCAGGGGAATTGATAGGGATAGTCTAATCAAGATAGCGGACGGAAGAGTATTTACGGGGAGAAAGGCAAAGGAGCTTGGTCTTGTAGATACTCTTGGAACCCTGTACGATGCAAAGGCTATTGCAGGGGAACTTGCTGGAATTGAAAGACCGAGACTGATAGAGATGAAGGTAAGAAGGGAGCCCCTGCTCCGTAGACTTCTCTCATCATTTACTGAAAGAAAGAGCGTCCGACTTGACTATCTCTATATTCCATAAGTAGTTTGTTAGAACCTAACCAACTAACTAACCAACTAACTTATGCTAAGTGTTACCTGCATAGATGTTGGAGGGACATTTATAAAGGCAGCAAATGTGATATGCGGGGAGATAAGGGATGAGACAAAGATAAGAACAGGACAACCCGCTCTGCTTAAGAGAACTCTGTTTGATATTATTCTTAAAATGGGTGGAGAGGCTGTTGGTATAGGGTTCGCGGGGTTGATAGATAAAGATGGTATGGTATCAAAATCTCCCAACCTTCCTGGGTTAGGAACAATTTCCCTGAAAGAGCTTATAGCAGAAGAACTCCATATTCCAGTATTTATAGATAACGACGCAAACCTTGCAGCTCTTGGTGAGTGGAAATATGGGGCAGGAAGAGGTGTAAATGCCCTTGTTATGTTTACACTTGGCACAGGTATTGGTGGAGGGATCCTCATTGATGGCAAGCTCTATCACGGATCTGGATATGCAGGCGAGGTCGGTCATATCACAGTAGAGAGGGATGGTCCGCTCTGCCAGTGTGGAAACTACGGTTGTCTTGAGAGCTACATAGGTGCAGAGAAAATAACAGAGAGGGCAGAGGAGTATGTAACGATGGGGATTACAACCACACTTAAAGACTATGATAAAATCACACCTGAGATTATCGGAAGGGAGGCAGGTAGTGGTGACAGTATGGCATTGGAGATTGTTTCAGAGACTGCAAGATTCCTGGGACTTGCCATCTCAACTTACTGTGCAATACTCGACCCCCAGAGGATTATTTTAGGAGGAGGTTTATCAGGATTAGGAGAGCCCCTGCTTTCAGGTGTAAGAAAAGAGGTTCAAAAAAGACTATATTCAAGAAAAGATATAGATATTGTATTCAGCCAGTTAGGTAACAGAGCGGGGCTACTTGGATGTTATGAGATGGTAATGGGAGAAATGGCAGACAAACTTGACACACATTAATTGGAAGATTGGAAGATTTCAAGATTGGAAGATTGGAAGATTACCACAATCTGTAATCTAACGGTTTGCGTGTTTGCGAAGTGCCGAAGGCATTTAACGAAGCGTCACAAATATGCTGTTATACGCTGTTGCGGTCTATCGCAAACCCCAATGAAAAATGAAAATATCAAAATGCAAATTGCAAAATTAGTTGTTCTGATTTAGTAATAATATTGGTTAGTTCCCTAGCTCCTTGCATGCTGATGTTCCCGAACGTGTTAATTGTCCACCGATATGGCGTCCCACTGCTGTCTTGTTAAGCCGAACTACCAATTTGATCTCTGCTGCAAAGTCTAATAATCGTTCTGAAAGGTCATTTCTTCTATTTTTCATTTTGCATTGAGCAATAGCGTATAACAGGGGGTTTTATGAACTTACCTACACATCATAAGAGACTATCTGCATTCTCTCCTGTATCCCTTGCAGATGTTATCCTACTTCTACTCATATTCTTTCTCCTCACATCAACCTATGTTCTTGAGCCTGGGATAAGAGTAAGACTCCCAAGGGCATACACCTCTGATGTGGTTTCAAGAAAGGATATTCAGGTTACGATAACCACGGAGGGAAAGTTATTCTTGAATGATGAGGAGATAGGCTTAAAGGAGTTCTCTACAAAATTAGAGAGACTTATAAAAGTAAGTGAAGAGAAGACGGTGATAATAAGGGCAGATAGGGCGGTAACCATTGACAAACTTGTCCAGATAATGGACATTGGAAGGGGCGTTGGCGGAGAAAAATTCCTTATAGCAACAAGAAGGATAGGATAGTTGCTTTGCTCCATTGAAAAAAGCAAAATGAAAAGTGCAAAATGCAAATTGCTCTCTTTTTAGGACGCAGATTTTCGCCGATTGTAGGGGTAACCCTTGATGTAAGGGCAAATCCTAAACTCTAAATCCGAAAT
>CAYRBN010000096.1:0-5277 GCA_964422625.1 uncultured bacterium
GTAAGTTACAAAGTTAAATATACAAAGAGCTAAATTACAACCCTTTCAATCTTATTATACTGCATTTTTTTCAAAGAGTCAAGGATTTTTTTATTGATTTTTCTTAAGGTATTCGCTCGTCTGTAAAGATAAGATCTTCCATTTTTATATCATAAATTAGCCTGAATTTCTCAATGATATCCCGACCTAATATTGAGGGGATTGATAGTATCTTGACTCGTTCATCTCTTGATAGTTTCTCCAAATCATGTCTTAGTACAAAAATAGGGGAGTTAAATTCTATTTTCCCTTTGTCCGATTTGAAACAGAAAACCATATCATCTATTATGTATGTTTCTACTGACCCCCCGATCCCACTTAAATTGCGGTTAAATTTTCTTAGTTCATTATAATCTATATTCAACAACAAAGCGTCCTTATCAAGTAAGACAGTTTTGCTCGCTCCAGTGTCGACTAAAAAAGCAACATTTTCGTCTATCTCAAATACACTTGAACTTATATGTGCTCTTATAAATCCTATATCATCCCTAAAAAACTCGTAGATGTTCATAATATCAATTCCGGCGGGTTATCAGTTACATATTCAACATAAACTGCTCTTGCCTTTCTTTTTTTATTTATTTCTTTTCTAAGTACAATTAAGTCTTTGTCAGCAGCAAGCACGGAATTGTTCCAAACAGCAACAAACTCACCATTATGGTTTTTAAGGATTTCATTAAAATGCTCTACAAACCACTCTTGATTGGCCTGAAATTCCTCTAAATGCTCAATAGGATCTTTACACATCATTCTTACCTCCTTCATAGTGTAACTCACTTAACCTTGGTATGACTTTGCAACAAGTAAGTTACAACGAGCTAAATTACAACCTTTTCAATCTTATTAGACCACCCTTTTTGCTGTTTGTCAAGGTTTTTTTAAGTGGTAAATTATCTAACCGTTAAATCCCCACGCTTGTTTTCAGCGACTGGTCAACAGAGACCATCAACTCCTTATGAAAAATGCCAATTTTCTTTACAATAATATCTTCAGGCAAAGTCATTATCACTTCGCATCTAACCATAGATGTCTTAGCCAGTCCTGTAGCAGGAAAATATGGAGATGTTTGTTCAATTATTACCTCTGTTAGGAATACTGACGTGGGTACCCTTGAAGTAATAAGAATCAAGATAACATCGGAATACCTCCTTTGCTTTGAATGGTCTGAAATAGCCAGAGCAGGACGGAGTTTTCTCTTTATATCACTTATTACAATGAAAGGAAAAGGAACAAGAACTACATCAGCACGACTAAACCTCGCCATAAAGGTCTTCCTCCTCATCTCCCCAGAATTTTTCAAGGGCTCTCTGTTGCATTAAAATATCAGCAAAACCTATTTGTGTACCATACCTATCCATAGGAATGATTACAACCTTGGTTCCCTCCCTGAGATCCGGTTTTCTTTCAAAATCAACCCTTCCTTGCCTATAGACTCCTTTGGTCGCTATTCCCATCTCATCCTCCTTGTAAAAGTGGCTTTCACCACCGTAGCAACTCACCCAGCGTTGGCACGGTTTTAATCAAGTAAGTTACAAATTAAATATACAAAGAGCTAAATTACAACCTTTTCAATCTCATTATATCATATCTTTTCAAAAAGTCAAGGATTTTTTTATTGAGGAGAAACTCCTTTCACGATTTTTTCACCGCCAACCAATATAATCAGACTGGTCACTTTAAGTATGACTATTACCATGCAGGTTCCAAAGAGTCCCAAAATTGGTAAAAGCACCACGCCACCGATAATACCCCCTAGCCAGCCACCCAAAAGGTCAGCACCATAAAGTAAGCCAGCAGTTTTACCCAGCTTGCCGTCTCTGCCGAGATATATTTTGTTAGCCAGTGGAAACTGCGCCCCAACCAGAAGTCCAGAAAGAAAAGATAGGACCAGAAAGAGTATTCGCAAAAGAGAGAATATCACTGGACGGTCTAAATAAGGATGTAACAGGATAAATATTAGTGGAAATATACCAGAAAAGAGAATTATAGCCACCTCTATCTTGATAAAAGAGTTAAGGACTCTCTTAATTCGTGGCAAAAGAGAGGTTATTATTCCCCCCCCTACTGCCACTCCTACCATAAAGGTGCCTACCAATAGTCCTATCCAGTGAAAGACATATCCATAAAGTGTCTGAAAAGTAAATATCAGGGCTAAATCAAAGAGCATGCCTGCAAATCCTGTGGTTGTAGTAGATAAAGGAATACTTATCCTGTGAAATCTCCTGACCTTAAGACGAAGTGTTAGAAAAAACAGGATCAAAAAAAGGGCTAAAATAAGAAACAGCTTTAGGCTTATCCCCTCCAACCATCTGAACACGCCTCTAATGTAAGGAGAAAATAGGGCATTCCAATAAGAGAGACTGTAGAATGTTCCAACTGGCCTAAAATCCTGATTGATTCTTTCTGTTCCATCTTGAATAGAACCCGAAAAGTTTAAAAGCCACCATGGTTGCAATCTATACTCAATATATCCTGGCACCATAAGATTTGCTGGAATGTCACGAGACTTTAGTCTTTGTGTGAGAATTGCAGGGTCAAAAATGATTTCAGATTTAGATGCAAGGAGAAGAGTTAGACCATCGCCAGGAATTATTCTGAGATAGGGAAAGACCTTTTCAACTGTATTGATGATAGAGGCATTGAGGTTCTTTAATTCCCTTACCTTGATATCGGCTCGGGGCAAACTGGGAAGCCTGATAGCAAATAGACCGTCTTGTTTCAACCTGTCTTTAACCAGATTGAAGAACTCTTTCGTAAAGAGTCTGTTTACCTGCAAGTCTGATGGGTTAGAAAAACCGACCAGTACCAGATCGTATCTGTTGGATGTCTTTTTGAGAAAGAGTCTGCCATCAATTCTTTTAATGTTTACCTCAGGGGCAGAAAACTCTGCCTCTGTCAATGGGGTAGGAAATTTAGCTACTACTTCCAAAATTAAAGGGTCTAATTCAGTATAGTCAATCCTTTGAACAGAAGGGTGTTTTAACATTTCGTTTATTAGTCCCCCTGCCCCAGCGCCTATTACCAGTATCTCCCTGGGGTAAGGATGAGAAAGTAGAGGAAAATGGGCAAACTCTTCCACAACTACAATATCTGGAGTGGGAGATGTGATAATGGGAATGCCATCAGAGAAGAAGGTATATTCTCCGCCTCGTTCAGTAACCGTAATATTGCCGTATATAGAATTTTGGTAATGGACTACTCTCTGTCCCCTCCATTGCTCGTTTAAGGAATAGATATGAATCTTATCTGCTCCTCCACTAAAAATTAAAAAACTTACTGATACCAAAAGTATCACCAATATACCTCCCAAAACCCTGGTATAGAGAGTTTTGGCGCCCATCAAAAATATGGATGTAATAAGATTTAACAGGACAATGGAGAAGGCAATTTGAAAAGAATGTAGATGTAGAATAAGAAGAAAGGTGAGTGCAACCCCGCCCAGGGCCGTGCCTATGGTTTCGTAGATATAGACCCTACCGATACTTTGGGCATCTTGCTGATTAGAATAGAGAGAGTATAGCTTACAGCCAAGGGTGAATAGTGCTGCATGAGAGGCACTTACCACGAGAAGAATAAAAAAGGAAGAAAGTATCAGAGGAACTATGCCTAATGCCTCTCCAGGACTAACCCCAATAATCTCTTTTAGAACGCGTGCAAGATAGATTGCTATGGGTAAAGATAGAGAAAAAAGAATGGTGATACCAATAAATAGCCCAATCTTGTTCTTGATAGCGTCAGCCTTTTTTCCCATAAAGAAGCAACCAGCCGCCTCTAATATAAGCCAGTTGGCAAGAATAATTCCTATGGATAGCTCATTGCCATAGAATGTTACTAGCAACTCTCTCAAGAGAAGTATCTGTCCAATAATTCCGCTTGCTCCGGTCACCAATAAAGCAATGATAAGCCGTTTTCTCATTTCCATATACCTGGAATCTCCTCTCCGCAGAATTTACATTTACCATCTACTATATTGTTACTCAATACCTGAAAATGGACTCTATGGATTAACCTTTTCTCGCATCCTGGACAGAATGTAGAGTTATACCTATGTCCGGGAACATTGCCTATTGTAGAAAAGAGTAACCCAACCTCTCGTGCAATATTCCGTGCCATCTCCAGTGTTTCTACGGGGGTGCGAGGCAGATGGGTCAATCTGAAACTAGGAACAAATCTGGAAAAATGTATAGGGACATACGCACCAAGATTCTCCTTAATCCAGAGGCACATCTCCCTGATTTCCTCAGGGTTATCGTTTATTGTTGGGATAATAAGGTTGACTATCTCAAGCCATACCCCCTCCTCTTTGATAATCTTCAGAGCCCTTAAAACTGGAGCCAATTCTCCAGAATAGATCTCGCGATAGACCTCTTCACAAAAACCCTTTAGATCGACTGTCATTGCATCTGTATACTTCAAGAGTTTCCTCAATGGTTCAGGCTCTATTGCGGCATTGGTATGCCAGAGGATATTTAGTCCTTTCTCTTTGGCAAGAACCGCTACATCATAGACATATTCATAAAAGACAATCGGGTCATTATAGGTAAAGGATATGGTGGGAATTTTTCGCTCCAGAGCAAATTCAACCACCTGTTCTGGTGGTAGATTGTAGGTTCGAAGATCACTAGGACTTGATAGGGATAGGTGCCAGTTGTGACACTGTTTACATTTGAAATTACAGCCAACTGTTCCCAAACAGAGTATAAAGGTTCCTGGAAGGTTATGGAGTTGTGGTTCTTTCTCAATAGGGTCTATATGGACAGCAGAAGGTCTTGAATGGACCAGAGAATAGAGTGTTCCTTCTTTATTCTCCCTTACCCGACAGAATCCTCTTCCACCATCCGGGATAATGCATTTTCTAAAACAAATTTGGCACTTGACACGGTTTTCCTGTAATTTCTTGTAGAACATTGCCTCTCTATAGTTGTGCGGTGTTGCTCTGGTCATAGCCGCGACCTCCTCTTGAACATGAGAGATATTTGACATCCATCGCAGAAGTCTCAGATTTTTGAACAGACCCTGCCATAACCAGATGACACCCAAAATTACGATTATGGCAACCAAGTATGGTATAAAATATCTGGGATATTTTTTTGATAGTTTCATTTTTTCACGGGTGAGAAGTAAGTCCTCTATTATAATACAGAAAAGAGGAAAAGTCAAGAAAAATTCTGTCTCTTGTTACACAACAGTCAAAATGGGACATTTTGGGAACGCTAAAAGGGGATATTCATCATTTAC
>CAYRBN010000097.1:0-5247 GCA_964422625.1 uncultured bacterium
CTCTAAACGGGGTAAACGCAGATTGTAGGGGTAACCCTTGCGGTTACCCTATTGGACAGGGGCAAGCCCTGCCCCTACATATTCTTTTTTCTGCGATTATCATAAGCCTTCCTTTTAATCTCTTGTGGCTTATTCTCTTTCGCCAAATTCATTGAGTGGAGCAAGATGCTCCACCTATTGCTTTATCATCTACTAACCGGTTATGAACTTTGGACTTATATCATAATATGTTATAAACCCGATAAAAGAGATACATCTTTTCGCAGTCAATTCTTTATATTTGAATTTTTTATCCTCTCTATCTGCGTTTATCTGCGTCCTAAAAGAACCATTTTTCACCGGTAACTAATTATTGAAGAGAGACACCTTATCATAGTGCAACCAGAGATTGATTATCTGAACATTGGATTTTAGTTTGAGTTTCACTAATTTAATTTGGTAACTACTAATTGGATGGGATCTTGACGATGGACCCAGATATTATCCCCGATGCGGAACTGGATTGTGTAGCTCTCTACTGCCCGATGCCGATTGCCATGACAAAAGAAGAGATAGAGAACATTGGTCTGGGTCAGGTATTGAAAGTGGAGGCGGATGATCCAGCGGCAGAGGAAGACATCAAGCGGTGGGCTAAGAGGACAGGATACGAGATCCTGAAATTTAAAAAAGAGGGAACAATATTAACATTTTTCATAAGAAGGATGAAATAAGGAGGATAAGATGAGTAAGATACTTTATATACAAACGAGTGGCATAGATAGACCGGAAAGATTGTATGCGCCGTTCATACTTGCGACGACCGCCTCTGCCATGGATATAAATGCAGAATTTTTTTTTCCTGATAAGGAGCGTAACAGTTGTAAAAAAAAGGTGAGGTAGAGAAGATTAAACAGGGAGACTTCCCGAGTCTTAAAGAGGTTATGGAACAGGCTATAGTCGCTGGGGTGAACTTGTTCGTATGTGAGCAGAGTACTCAACTTATTGGGATACCGAGAGGTGATTTTATTCCCGACGCAAAGATTGTTGGTGCTGGAACATTGAACGATCTGGCACTTAATGCTGATGCTATCATTAGCTTTTAGAGATGGGCTTATGGAACGAATCTATTTAGATCATGCCTCCGTGACCCCAGTTGATCCGAGGGTCATCAAGTTTGCCAGATGCTATCTTGAAGATGAGTGCTTTGGCAACCCTTCATCCATCCACTCCGTAGGACTAAAGGCAAGAAGGACTATGGAAGATGCAAGAAGAAAGATTGCAAGGCTTATTAACGCAGAGAACGAGGATTGTATCATATTTACCAGTGGTGCAACCGAAGCCAACAATTTGGCAATTAAAGGAACAGCTCTCAGAAACATAAGAAAGGGTAGAAAAGTTGTCGCAAGCGCTGTAGAACATATCTCAGTTCTTAATCCTATGAAAGATCTTCAGAAGAATGGTTTTAATCTGAGCCTTGTGCCAGTTGATTCAACGGGTATTGTAGATATTAAAGAATTGGACGCTCTCTTGAGCAAAGATACAACGGTAACCTCCATACTCTATGCAAACAATGAAATAGGCACAATAGAACCTATAAAAGAGATAAGCAAGATAGTTCATAAAAAGGGTTTATATCTACATGTGGATGCAACGGCCGCAGCGGGACATATAGCCATAGATGTACAAAATGACGGAATAGATCTGTTGACAATGTCATCTAATGATATGTACGGGCCTCAAGGCATTGGTGCTTTGTATCTAAAGCCCGGGTTAAGACTTCAACCGGTACTTCTCGGGGGCGGACAAGAACATGGGCTCAGATCTGGCACAGAAAATCTGTTTGCCATTGCAGGAATGGGAGAGGCGGCAAGGATAGCAAGGCTTGAGATGAGTCAGGAGAGCAAGAGACTAAAGGTGATGAGAGATAAACTTATTGCTGATATATTGAAGGTAGAAAAATCCTATCTCACCGGACATTCTACTCAGAGGCTTCCACACCACGCGAGTTTCCGGTTCAGTCATATAGAAGGTGAGAGCATAATGTTGAACATGGATATGAGACACAATATACAGATATCCACGGGCTCTGCCTGCACCTCCAGGACATTAGAACCCTCACATGTTCTGTTGGCAATAGGTTTAAAACATGAAGAGGCGCATGGTTCAATGGTTATAACCTTTGGATGTTCAAACAGGATAGAGGAGATACCTGTAATTACAAATGCTATAAGGGAAACAGTTGAAAGACTGAGACAACTTTCACCACTAAGGTGAGGTGGTTAATATGCCTGTAGGTTATAGTAAAAAAGTATTGGAGCATTTTATGAACCCGAGGAATGTGGGTATTATAGAAAGTCCCAAAACAGGTTGTGTTAATTTTACATAACACTAAAACAGGGAGGTGGAACCATGAAGGAATTGAAAGAAACAAGGACCGAAAGGAATTTGCTCACTGCCTTTGCGGGAGAGTCGCAGGCGAGGAATCGTTATACATACTTCGCTTCTCAAGCAAAGAAAGATGGTTATGAGCAGATATCGGCAATTTTTACTGAGACTGCTGACAATGAAAAGGAGCACGCCAAGAGGCTCTTTAAGTTCCTTGAAGGAGGGGAGGTTGAGATTTCAGCGAGTTTCCCATCAGGAATTATTGGAGATACCAAGCAAAATCTAAAGGCTGCTGCAGGTGAGAACTATGAACATACTACAATGTATCCAGAATTTGCAAGCATAGCTGAAGAGGAAGGCTTCTCAGAGATTGCAGGGGTGCAGAGAGCGATAGCAGTTGCTGAAAGACAACATGAGGGAAGATTCCTTGCTCTACTTGAGAACATAGAGAAGGGAAGAGTTTTCAAGAGAGAGGAACCCACAAGATGGAAATGCAGAAACTGCGGATATATCTATAAGGGTACAAAGGCACCAGAAGAGTGTCCAGCATGTGCTCACCCAAGAGCATATTTTGAGCTGCTCTAATCTCACTAAAGGGTAGCACTAGGGCAATAATGCTCCATTTAGTTGGTGAAATATAGGGATAACCTCTCAAATACAAAGAGCCCGGTTGTCAAATCTATTCAGCATTTGATTAGTATTTGGAACAACTTAGTTGGAGAAGAACCAATAATAAAAGGAGAGGAAATGAATAGTATGAATGAAAAAATAAACGAACTTATTGAATATCCTAAAAAAGGAATTTTAAGCAAAGATATTGTGAAGAATAATAAATTGAATATTACTCTATTCTGTATGTCCAAAGGAACAGAGATGTCTGATCATACATCCACGAAACAAGGATTTGTTTATGTAATTGAGGGAAATGGCACCTTCAATCTTGAAGGAAAAGAGATAGCAATGTCACCAGGGGTATTTATCTATATGAGAGAGAATGCAATTCATTCTCTAAAGGCTAACGAGAATACCAGTTTTATTCTTGTGTTGACCAATACTTAGTGTCCGGTGAATAATTCTTTGTCTTGTTTTTTAGGACGCAGATAAACGCAGATTATCAAGATTTTTTATATTCTTTTTTCTGCGGTTATCAAACGCTTTTCTTTTAATCTCTGGTTTGCTCCTCGTTTCCTTTTGTCAAATTCTTTGTTGCTTTAACTTCCACCATAACTTTATCATCTACCAATATGTCGGCACAATATTCTCCTACGAATTTCTCCATCGTCATCATATACCTTTATCGAAGGTTGTGCTCTTGCAGGGATTTCTTCCTTCTTAAACTCTATCATTAGGGCATTTTGGTATATCTTTTGCAACAACCCATAGCCTAACTTGTTATAAACCTGATAAAAGACCTCTATGATTTTCGCAGTTAATTCTTTATATTTAAATTTCTTATCCTGTCTATCTGCGTTTATCTGCGTCCTAACCATTTTTCACTGGTAACTACTTAGTTGAGAAATTTTGCTGAGGGCTCTTAAACTTTGAATTTATCCCTCTGGAAGTTGCTTTAGAATTCAACGATTCTATTAATCTATGGGTAATCTATTATGAAGAATAAATATCTAAAAGGCATTAGCGCAAATGTACTTTTATTAGGCATTGTCAGTTTTCTCAATGATCTAAGTAGTGAAATGATAATGCCGATTTTACCGATGTTTATTACAGCATTAGGTGGCACCGGCTTAATAGTTGGATTGATTGGAGGCTTGAGAGATAGTATTTCAAGTATTCTAAAAGTTTTTGTAGGCTATTGGTCCGATAAATCTGGAAAAAGGAAAGCTTTTGTTTCTTCAGGTTACTTGACTTCAGCACTTTTCAAATTATTTTTGCCACTCTCTATAGTATGGCAACATATTTTAATTTTCGCCAGTTTAGAATGGATTGGTAAAGGACTAAGGACGGCACCACGCGATGCTATTATTGCAGATTCTATACCAAAGGAAAGAGGGAAAGGATTCGGAATTCATAGGGCAATGGATACTTCAGGAGCAGTTGCAGGATCAATCGTTGTTTTTCTTTTGTTTTGGTTTTTTGGATTTAGTTTTAAGTCAATTATACTCATAGCTGCAATTTTAGCCTTTCTTTCTTTCTTTAATTCCATTGTATTTTGTAAAGGAGAAAAAAAGAGAACCGCAGGATATAAACCTAAAAATCGGCTTAAAAAATCTTCCACGACCACTTAAATTGTTTATCCTGGTTTCTGGCATGTTTGCTTTGGCAAATTTCAGTTATATGTTTTTTATTCTTAGAGCACAAGAATTCTTTACAGGTAAATTATCTATCGGAATACCGATACTCTTATATATTCTCTTTAACATTTCTTATGCTGTATTTGCTGTTCCCTTTGGTAAACTCTCCGACAAAATAGGAAGGAAAAAAGTTATTGTGGCAGGTTTTCTATTATTTTCGTTAACCTCTTTTGGATTTGCATTTTTCAATTCATTAACAGCCTTTATAGTTTTATTTGCTCTTTATGGTATGGTTTATGCCATAGTAGATGGTAATCAACGGGCTTATGTCTCTGATTTGTCTCCAGAAGAATTAAGGGCTACAGCTTTAGGAACATTTCATACCATAATAGGTTTGGTAGCACTACCAGCCAGTTTAATAGCTGGATTTTTATGGCAAATTAATCCGACTATAACCTTTATCTATGGTGCAGTGATTAGTATTATTTCGGTTGTTTTATTCATTGTTTTAGAAATTATTTTAGGGAGTAAAAAGGGTGCGAGCAGAATATTAGTCTAAAGAGGCGGGATACGGTATTAGGTACTGTGAAAAAAAGTATGAAAGAATATGAAAGAATATGATAAACCACAGACC
>CAYRBN010000098.1:0-5238 GCA_964422625.1 uncultured bacterium
CGAAACTTATAAAATATGGAAAAAGTTATGTAAACGCAATCTATTCCTTGTAAATGATGAATGTCCCATTTTAGCGTTCCCAAAATGTCCCATTTTGACTGTTGCGTAAAACTTCTTAAAAAAACACTTGACAAATCAAAACTTTTGTGTTATAATACTTTTTAGGATGCAGATTTTTGCAGATTATCAAGATTCTTTAATAGGTGAGGTATTCTACCTCACGGTGGAGCAAGATGCTCCATCTGTTAGTACCGGCATCGGGAGCCACGGCTCCAATAAATTTGCAATTTTCATTTTTCAATTTTCATTTTGCAATGGAGCGAAGCGACACGGAGGTATTTATGTCAAGAAGGAAAAGGGCTGAAATAAGGAATATACTGCCTGATTATAGGTACAACAGTGTCCTCGTGCACAAATTTATCAACTGCCTTATGATGGATGGGAAAAAGAGTGTTGCTCAACGGATATTATATCAAGCTATTGAAGGGATGGAAGCAAACTTAGGTAAACCCGGGATAGAGGTGTTTAATAGAGCAGTTGACAATGTCAAACCTGCTATTGAGGTGAGACCAAAAAGAGTTGGTGGTGCAACCTATCAGGTACCTACAGAGGTAAGGAAGAAGAGGCAGACATCCCTTGCTCTGAGATGGATAATAGACGCTGCAGTAGCCACAAAAGGCAAGCCAATGAGTGAGAAGTTGAGAGATCAGCTCATCTCTGCATACAAAAAAGAGGGGAATGCAATCAAGAGGAAAGAAGAGGTCCATCGAATGGCAGAAGCAAATCGTGTATTTGCCCAGTTCAAGTGGTAGTTCCAAAACATGCGTTAATAAAACCACAGACCTGTCCCGTAACCTATGCATAGGTGCGGGGACCTTGACCATTGGCATCAGGAGATGCCTTCCACATGGCACTGTATAGTAGTGTAGATTTAATATAAATCCTGTTAATCCTGTCAAGAAAAAAATGAAAACTGTTCTTGAGGCGTATTCTTTACACAAAAACTATAAGGAAGACTCTGGAGAACTTGCTGTTCTCAAAGGTATCTCCCTCCATGTTAAAGAGGGGGAGATCCTCGTTATTATAGGTCCATCTGGTTCTGGTAAGTCAACGCTCCTATTTCTTCTCGGGGGACTTTTGAGACCTACTACTGGAGAGGTCTTCATCAATGGGAAGAACCTCTTTGCTTATTCTGATAGGGAACTTGCCCTTATAAGAAATAGAACCATAGGCTTTATTTTTCAGTTTCATCATCTCCTATCAGAGTTTTCTGCAATAGAAAATGTGGCGATGCCTTTATGGATAAGGGGAGAAGAGAAAATAGAAAAGGCAGAAGAACTTCTCATGCTGGTATCTATGGAACAGAGGAAAGATCATCTTCCATCGCAGCTGTCTGGTGGTGAGCGGCAGAGGGTTGCAGTTGCAAGGGCTCTTGTGAATGACCCTGATATTGTGCTTGCGGATGAGCCATCAGGAAACCTGGATAGGACACTTTCCATGTCACTTCATAATCTGATAAAGAGGGTATCAGTGGAGACGGGAAAGGCATTCGTTATAACAACGCATAAGAGGTCTATGATAGATATAGCAGATCATGTTCTTATCTTATCAGATGGTAACCTGGAGGAAAAATGAGAGTGCCATTAATTACTGGTAACTGGAAGATGTACAGAGGAGGTGAAGGTGCTGATAGATTAGCCAGGGATATAAAGACTGGTATCCGCGAGATTGAGGGGGTTGATATATTGTTCTGCCCACCTTTTACTGCGTTGAAGGATGTCTATAAAGTCATAGAGAACTCATCCATAAAACTGGGTGCTCAGAACTGCTTTTATGAAAGTGAGGGGGCATATACAGGGGAGGTCTCCCCCCTTTTTCTTATAGAGACTGGATGTCAGTATGTTATATTAGGACATTCTGAGAGAAGAAAATACTTTGGTGATACTGATGATAAGATTAACAAGAGATTAAAAACTGCAATAGATGTAGGACTTCATACTATACTATGCGTTGGTGAAGAACTCATACAGAGAGAGGCTGGCAGAGCAGAAGAGGTTGTGAACACTCAACTTCTCGAAGGACTCGCTGGTCTATCAGAGGATTATATTTCTAAGGTTGAGATAGCCTATGAACCCGTATGGGCTATTGGCACAGGCAAGACCTGTGAGCCTGATATAGCAGAGAGAATGCATCGGTTTATAAGAGACTTGCTTTCAACTAAATTTGGGGAGAAGATAGCAGAAGATAGACGAATCCTGTATGGGGGAAGTGTCAAACCAGAGAATATATCTTCTCTTATAGCAAAAGAGAATATAGATGGAGCTCTTGTAGGAGGGGCAAGTCTAAAACCAGAATCGTTTATTGAGATAGTTAGGGGAGTAGTGAGTAGTGAGTAGTGAGTAGCGAGTAGTGAGGGGGGAGTAGGCAGTAGGCAGGGATAGGTAATCGGTAATCAGTTATCGGTAATAACATATAACTTAATTACCTAATAACCTATTTAGTTATCGGTGAATAATTGCCAAAATCACTATCAATACCGAGATTCCTTTTTGAGGCGGATCTAAAGATCCGCTACTACATTAGATTTGGATATCCATCCCATGTAGTAGCGTAGCTTTAGCTACGCAAAAAACGAATTATTCACCGGACACTATTTAGATTTTGAATTTGTTTCGGATTTAGAGCAAATCGCTCTGTTTCCCTATTGGGCAGTAACAAGCTACTGCACTACAATGTGTTAACATAATAAATTTGCATTTTTCATTTTACAATTTTCATTTTTCAATGGAGCGAAGCGATCAGGGGGATTTATGTATCCATTTGTGCTTGTTATACATACAATATCCAGTATCTTTCTGCTGGTGGTAATACTGTTGCAGCCATCAAGAAGTGGAGGGGTATCAGGTATGCTTGGCGGGGGAGGAACATCGTTCTTTGGAGGGAAGGGGGCCGCTCCTTTTCTTATAAAAGTGACAGTCGTCCTTGCCTCTGTATTTCTTCTATGTTCTGTTACGCTCACAAGGATGGCAGGTAGGGCGACGAGAGGGGAATTTGCTGTGGAGAGAGCTTTAGAGGATGGGGAGTTTGGAGGTTGGCCAATTCCACCAGATCGCGAAGTAATGATAGATCCGGATGAGTAACAAGGAACAAGGAAAAAGGAAAAAGGATAAAGGAAAAAGGAAAAAGGAAAAAGGGACCTAACAACCGATAACTGATTACCGATAACCGATTACTGATTACTGCTTACTGCCTACTGCTTACTAACAACCAGGGGGTCTATGAATGCAATTGTTAAGATAGCAGGATTTCAATACAGGGTGAATAAGAATTTACTCTTAAAGGTGCCAAAGCTGGATGGAAAGGAGGGAGATATTGTGCGTATGCCTTATGTGCTTACACTTTCTCATGGTGAGGAGACTGAAGTTGGCAAGCCTTATATTGACAATGCCTATGTGGATGTAAAGATTGTAGGATTCGGGAAATACCCGAAGATCCTTGTATACAAATATAAGAAGAGGAAGAAGTATAGAAGGATGAATGGACATCGGCAGGACTATACGGAGATAATGGTAGTGGAGATAGGGAAGGGGGAGTGAAAATCACAAATTACAAATAATAAAATTTTCACCCCGCACCTATGTATAGGTGCGGGGCAGGCAAATTTCAATAACCAAAATTCCAATGTTCAAAACAAAGAGGTTTAGTATTTGGATATTGTCTGTTATTTGGTACTTGTAATTTGGAATTTGTCTTAACCGGGGGTTTCATGGCTCATAAAAAAGGAATGGGTTCTTCCCGAAATGGGAGGGATTCAAAGGCAAAGTATCTTGGGATAAAAAAATATGGAGGAGAGGTCGTATGTGGAGGGAGTATAATCGTGAGACAGAGAGGTACCGTTTTTCATCCTGGGGTGAATGTTGGAAGAGGGGGTGACGATACGCTTTTTTCGAGAGTAGATGGAAAGGTAGTCTTCAGAAGAATAAAGGGGAACAGAAGGACTGTAAGTGTTCTACCAGCGTAGAACTCAATTTCTTGTAGTCGTGTATCTTTATCTACGCAAAAGACGAATTTTGCCGAACACAAAATAAAGATAGTAGTGTCAAATAGAACAGGTATTCTCTGTGTCCTCTGTTGCAAGTCTGTACAGTGCCGTCGGGAGCTCTCTCCTGACGGATAAGGTGCATCAGGAGGTAACTTCTGACACTACACTTGAAAAATCCGTTTAATCCGCTAAATCCGTTGTTGCAAGTTTTTTCTTTTTAGTATATCAGGAAATCTTACGAGGCTGTGCAAAAATAACCTTGCGGACAGCCACAAGGGTTGTCCCTACAATGTAGGGATAGGGTTTATCCCTGTCTGCAACCAGTTTTGCCGTCCCAAACTGACTTTTTGCACAGCCTCTTACTTTGACTAATATTAGCATACAGAGCATACAGATTTTCACAGATAAAACTGATTTATACAAATATAATTCATTATAAAGATTTTTTTGAAATCTGTGCTTATCTATTCAATCTGTGTAAATCTGTGTGCTTTTCCTCTTTTTTCCTTGAAAATGTCTTAAAGATTGAAAAGGAGATCTTATGATTATAAAATATTTCGGACATTCTGCCTTTCTATTTTTGGCAGAGGACCAGACAAAGATCATAACCGACCCTTACTCACCGACACAAGGTGTCAACTATAAACCCATAGCCGAGAGTGCAGATATTGTTACCATATCACACGAGCACTGGGACCACAACGGGATAAAAGAGATAAGGGGCGAACCTCTAATAATCAGAGGAGAGGGCAGCTGGAATGAGAAGGGGATATCTATAAGAGGCATACCCTGCTTTCATGATGAAAACAGGGGAAAGGAGAGGGGAGCAAATACAATATTTGTCTTTGATCTAAATGGTCTGAGACTATGCCATCTTGGTGACATTGGACACAGGTTGACTGATGAGCAGCTCTCTATAATTGGAAAAGTCAATATCTGTTTTATACCTGTGGGTGGTTACTATACAGTAGATAGAGAGACAGCGATGGGAATTATTAAATCAATAGCTCCCCATGTTACCATTCCTATGCATTTCAAAACCCAATCTCTAGAGTTTCCCATAGCAGATGTAGAAGAGTTCCTCAAGGGTGCAGAAAATGTGAAGAGAATAGAAGGAGCAGAATACAAAATAGACAAGGATAGCCTCCCTTCTCTGGGCAACATTGTAGTATTGAACCCAGTTAGGGCATTATAAA
>CAYRBN010000099.1:0-5183 GCA_964422625.1 uncultured bacterium
AAGGAACAGTTTATCTCCTGAACCAATCTGGATCTATTTCTCCGTTTACCGTTATACTCTTTACCTCCATCTCTGCAAAAGGAACCCCATCCGCCAGAGTGCTAATTTTGTGCGGGAAGGGTATGCCTGCTATCTCCTTATAATCTGATAAATGCACCTCTAAAAGTGCTATTCCGAGAGGAGTCTCTCCCTCATACGCCTTCTTCAAAACAAGATGCGATTGGGGGTCAATATATATTCTCATCCATCTATCCCCCCTCTTCACTCTTATACTCTGTAATCCATCCTTCTCTTCTATATATTGATAAAGATAATCTGGGTTTTCTATATTCTTAAGAAGGTTGATTATATTACGAAAAATAGGCTCAGGTATATCGTCTTCTGATTCAATCTCCTGTTCACCCTGTGGAGTTATGGCCCATCCATCCTTTCCGATATGTCCCCTCTCAATACTCATCCCCATCATACTTGTAGTTTCCCAGAATGAGTCCGGAAAGCATATTACACTCTTAGATGTAACAGGAATCTCCATATCCTGGATAGTAAGAACACCTTCTCCTTCCTCAATTATATTATTCACTTTCTCTATCGCCTCTCCCCCATACCTTTCAATAACCAGAGCAAGAATATCTTGCGCCCTCTCTTCTGCTCCTTCTGTCAAAATAACCTCTTCTTCTATCACCCGTTCTGCCCGATATATATCTATCTCATTCACCTCACCCAGAGAACTTAACTGGGCTCTAAGCTCATCGCCACTCCCAACAGCAAGTATCACAAGATTATCAGGATCTAAATGTTCTCTTGCCACCCTCAAGACATCATCCATTGTTACAGCCTCTATCT
The DNA here is from genome assembly GCA_964422625.1 of uncultured bacterium. Classification (GTDB taxonomy): domain Bacteria; phylum Hydrothermota; class UBA3073; order UBA3073; family UBA3073; genus CAYRBN01. The sequence continues at coordinate 844 of CAYRBN010000099.1, forward strand.
TCTCTTTCATCTGGACGAGAAAATCTCCTGGATAGCCATAATGGTCATATAACATCATCCTTCCTACTATCTTTTCTCTGGTATCAAACTCAAATACGAAGGAGTTAAGATAGCCCTCTTTTGCCAGCCTCAACTCCTCATAAGTAACCTTCTCTTCCCTTATTCTTCTTACCTCAGACTTGATTGCCTCTATTGCCTTGAGACTATTTTCTGCAGATGTCTGTGCCGCAAGATAGAAGACGCCGGGATGGTCAAATTCTGAGCCATACCAGCCAAACACGAGATATGCCAGCCCCTTCTCTGTCCTCACATTTCGGAATAATCGCCCTGTGAACGCGCCTCCAAAAATCTGATTCATCACCCTTAAGGCAGGTATATCTGGATGATTCAGAACCCCACCAATATGCCCCATCAGGATAGTAGCCTGCTCAAGCCCTCTCTTCTCTGCAAAATTTATAGAGGCTTGAGGGTCCTGCACCACCTCTGGAGTGGGTGGTATGTGAACATTACCTCTTCCCCAATCTCCAAATACCTCCTCTATCTTCTCTAACATCTCCTCTCTATTGAAATCACCAATCACAGAGAGCCTTATATTATTGGGATGAAAATAGCTATTGTGAAACATAATAAGATCATCTCTCTCTATATTCTTTAGAGTGGAGTATTCTATGGTTCTTGCGAACGGGCTATCCTCTCCATAGATCAGTTTTCTGTACTCCCTGAGGGCAATATCAAATGGCTCATCGTTTCTTTTTGCAATTTCTGTTCTTATTTTAATCTTTGCCAGAGCCAGCTTCTCTTCACAAAAGATAGGGTCTCTCAAAATATCTGCAAATATAGGAAATACGGAATCAAAATGGTCACTCAGTACCCAAAGGCTTACTGTTCCAGAACCTCTGCCAATTGTGCTCGTAATAGATGCACCTATGGACTCAAGTTTCTCGTCTATCTCATCGCCAGATAAGGTACCGGTTCCGCCTGTTCTCAATACCATTCCTGTAAGTCGGGCACATCCAGTTTTATTCAATGGGTCAAAAATTGTTCGTGCTCCAACCATTGCCTTGACTCTTATTGATGGAAGTAAATGGTCTTCAACGAGATATATCTTCATCCCATTTGGAAGTTCCCTCTCATAAACTTCAGGGAGTCTGATCTCCCCAAGTGGAGGGAAGATGATCTCATCATAGCTCTTCTGGGCAAAAGAAGAACTGACAAGGATGGTTATGATGCCTGCAATAATCTTTCTCATTTCTCCTCCTCTCTTATAATGCTTCCTACAACACGATTCTCTTTCACAAAGGTCTTCCTTGCCACCCTCTGCACACAAGAGGGGGTAACTTCAGCAAGCCTATCCAGATAGGTGAACAGATAATTGTAGTCTCCATAGATTCCTTCAACCCAGGCAAGATAGAATGCGGCAGACTGATCTCTTTCAAAAGCCTTGATAATATCTGCCTTTGTTCTTGCCTTTATTTTTGTCAGTTCCTCTTCGGGGATAGAATATTTCTTCAGGTCTTCTATCACTTCATACAAGGCTTTCTCGCTTTCTTTAGCAGTATGTCCTGCAGACGGAATTATCATAGTGAGGAAAAGAGATGGAAACCTCTCCCCTGGAAAGGATGGGGAACAACCTACATGTATTGCTATTTTTCTCTCTTTAACCAGACTTTGATGAAGAAGGGAAGTTCGTCCCCTTCCCAGATAGTCAGCAATAATATCGTAGATAATGTCATCAGGATGTTTTGTATCCGGGCGATGGTATCCTACTACCAACATAGGCTGAGCAGACATAGGAATCTCAAGCCTTCTCTCACCCTGCTCAACCTCTGGCACTGAACGGAGAGGTTGGGGTGGCCTTTTGGGCAATCTTCCAAAATATATCTCTGCCAGTCTTATTGCTTCTTCTGGATCCACATCTCCAACTAACGCTACGATAAAATTTTGTGGGATGTAATATTTCTCAAAAAACAAGGATGCCTCTTCTCTTGTAGCAGTCATTATATCCTCTGTCCATCCGATGATCGGGTGTCTGTAAGGGTGACCATCCGGAAATGCAGTGAGCAGGAACTCTTCAATAAGTTTTCTGTTTGGGGTATCTATTACCATTCCTCTCTCCTCTGCAATAACACCCCGAGTATCTGTATAGAAGTCTCTTAGAACAGGTGAAAGAAACCTATCTGATTCTATAGACATAAAGAGTTCCAGTTTATTAGAAGGAAAATTGCTAAAGTAGCGTGTCCAGTCATAAGAAATACTTGCATTGAGATTCACTCCACCTGCTCTTTCGTAGATCTCAAGAAACCGATTTATATCACCATACTTCTTTGCTGAATCTTGCATAGCGTTGAACTCCTTCTCTAATACTGCAATTCTTACAGAGTCAGCATCTGGCTCCATCAGTATCAGATTAAAGAGACTGTCCTCTTTTGCAATGAAATAGAGCTCCCTCTCTATATCCTTTGACCCAATAGTCTTTGTCCCCCTGAATGCCATATGTTCAACAATATGTCCTATCCCAAAGAAACCCTCCTCCTCGTCAGCCGCCCCAACCCTTACATAAGTAACAGCAGAAAATACAGGGGCATCACCAGTTGGAAATATTATCAGGGTAAGCCCATTGTCAAGCTGATGCCTGACTATCCTTTCTCTTATCTGTTCCAACCCACCAAATAGAGAGATAGGCAGGATGAGGGAACAGATGGCAATTGTCCTTTTAATACCCATAAGACCTCCTGGTCGCTTCGCTCCATTGAAAAATGAAAATTGCAAAATCAGAGACCACAGACCACACATATACAGTAAGCAGTAGGGAGTAAGCAGTAAGGCGTAGAGCGTAGGGCGTAAGGGATAGGAGGTAATCAGTAATCGGTAATCGGCAAAAACCAGCCCCCCCCAGCCATTAGTCTTGACCTTCGACTTTTAGACTTTTTGACCTTTAGACTTTTACACCTGACACCTAACCACCTAACCAACTATGTATATTAATAAGGTCAGAGAGAATCGCAAAACCGGTCTCTTTCCGTCCTGCTCCAGGCCCAACTATCGTTACAGGTCCAAGAATATCAGTCTGAAACTGAATTGCATTATCCACCCCCAGGATATGAAATAGAAGGTCGTTCTCTCCTACCAGCTCGGGTGATACCCTTGCCTTAATCTCTTCATCTTCTCTCCATACCCTTGCAACAAGTCTATATCTCTTATTCTCCTCTTTTGCTTTTTTTATGTCAGCAGAGCTTATGCCAGTAATCCCTTTTCTTTCCACATCAGAGATCTTAATCTCTGCATCCATTACCACATTTGAAAGTATTACAATTTTGGCAAGAGCATCCCAGGCATCTACATCAGCTGTTGGATCTGTCTCTGCATATCCAAGTCTCTGTGCTTCTTTTAAGACCTCAGTGTACTCCTTACCATCTTCCATCTGTGTAAGAATATAATTCGTAGTCCCATTCAGTATTCCTCTTATCTCCTTTATATTAGCATTGACAAGGCTGGCACAGGCCAGTTCTATTGAAGGTGTACCACTTAAAACCGTTCCATCAAACATCAGAAGTTTCTCGTGCTCATCAGCAAGATCCATAAGTTCTTCATAAAACAGGGCGATAGGTCCCTTATTAGTAGTTATCACATGTTTACCCGAGGAGAGAGCGGTTTTTATCAGTGTTGTTCCTGGCTCGCCTGTTTTCAGATTTGTCGGGGTGACCTCTGCAATTATGTCTGTATCTGTATCTTTTATGGTCTTTATACTATCCCATCCTTTTATCCCTCTCTTATACCCACTTATTTTTCCCTCTTTTTCAACAAGGGAGAGAAGTTCTTTAATATCAATACCATCTTGGTCATATACACTTCCCTTAACAGGGTCAGAGATTGCTATAAGCTCAAAGAGAAGTCCATAAGTCTCTTTCAGGTATTCTCTCTTCTCCTGTAGGAGTTCTACAAAACCCTGCCCCACTGTCCCAAACCCTATAACAGCAATTCTGTAAGTCATTCTACCTCCTTGTATATGGTAAACTATTGTCAAAAAACTGATAATAGGCTCTTAGGTAGGCAGTCTTCAGCCTATCCATCTAAGTAGTGTCCGGTGAATAATTCGTTTTTTGCGTAGATAAACAGGGTGCGAAAAAACGACCTTGCGGACAACCACAAGGGTTGTCCCTACAATGTAGGGACAGGGTTTATCCCTGTCCGCAGACCAGTAGTAGCGGATCTTTAGATCCGCCCCAAAAAGAGATATCGGTATTGAACGTGGTTTTGGCAATTTTTCACCGGTAACTAAATAGTTACAAAGTTTAGAGCTTTCTCATAAGGCAGTATATTCTTACTCGCTACTCACTACT
>CAYRBN010000100.1:0-5055 GCA_964422625.1 uncultured bacterium
GCAGGAGGGTATATGCGTTTTATAAGAGAGACACTGGTTGTAATCATTGTAGCTTCTAACATAGCATCCGCAGGCTTTCTGGATGATGCAAGGGACTTTTTTGCCTCAAAGAGTGAGGGTATGGGCATACCTTCTCTCAAACTGGAGGTAGGGGCATCAAATATCGTAATGGGCAATGGGATTTTATCAAACGACGCAAATCTTCTTTTTTATAATCCATCACGAATACCCCTGGTTTCCGGGTTCGATCTAACTTTCTCTCATTCACCCCATATTCTTGATATGCATTATAGCTCCATTGGGATGGTATGGGGAGATGGGATAAAGGGCTATGGGCTCGGAGTCAACTACTTCTCCGCAGGAGATATTGAATTGAGGAATGAAAGACAGAAGCCTTTTGGTACTTACTCCCCTTTCAGTCTGATATCTTACCTCGCTTATGGGAGAAAAATAGGCGATGCATGGCTTGGAGCTTCTTTCAAATATATATATGAGAAGTCTTTTATATATTCACTCAGAGGTTATGCAGTGGATATAGGGTTCAGCTATGTTCCAATCAGCTCCCTTATCATTGCCTCTTCTATCTCAAATATAGGACCTGGAGTCAGTTTTGATGTAGATGGTTCTCTACCAATTAGACTTCCATTGACATTTAAGATCTGTGGGGGCTATGAGATAGGGAAATTTGGGCTTTCAGGGTCTATAAGAAAGGCACTTGATGAGGTGCTTACAGCAAGCATAGGAGCAGAGTATATACTTCATCCTTATATAACCCTCAGAATGGGAAATAGATGGGGCTATGATTCAAGGGGAGCATCTTTTGGCGTGGGTATAAATCATTCCAAGTTTTCACTGGACTATGCCTACCTTCCTTATGGCCTCGGACTCGGAAGCACACACCATATAACAGTAAGCAGTAGGCAGTAGGCAGTAAGCAGTAGGCAGTAAGTAGTAGGCATGTTGCCCAGTTACTCCTTACTACTCACTACTCACTACTTATGAAGCCAGTTGTCTTGACCATTGCAGGTTCTGACCCGTCGGGTGGAGCGGGTATAGAGAGGGATATAAAGACATTTGAGTCTACTGGTATCTATGGCGCTGCCTGCATAACTGCTGTTACTATACAGAATACAGAGGTGTTTAGGAAGATTTTTCCTATGCCCACAGAAACTGTGGAAGAACAGATTGATGTAGTCTGCAGTGATATGAAGGTTACAGCGGTTAAAACAGGTATGCTTTGGAGTAAGGAGATCTTACTCTCTGTTATTGATAGACTTCTTTATTATAAACCAGAATATGTAGTGGTTGACCCTGTGATTTCTGCAGGAACAGGATATCCCCTTATCTCAAAAATCGACAGCACCTTGTTTTATCAACTTCTTCCATTGGCTACTCTCTCTACACCAAATATTGATGAGGCATCTCTTCTCTCGGGTCTAAAAATATTGACGATGAAGGATATAAAAGAATCAGCAAGAAGAATATTTAAGATTTCTAATAAACCCGTTCTGATAAAGGGGGGACATATAGGTCCGAGGTCCGAGGTCCGAAGTCCAAGGTTAGGGGAGAAGACTGATATTCTTTTTGATGGAGAGAGCTTTAGGCAATTTTCTGATACTGTAATTGAGGGAGAGTTTCACGGAACAGGATGTTGTCTCTCCTCTGCAATAACATCCTATCTTGCACTTGGTAATGACCTTGTCTCATCCATAGAAAAGGCAAGGTCGTTTTTAAGAGAATCTATGAGAGAGGCCAATCAGTATGGCAAGGGGCAGCTTGTATGGTAGCAAAAAAATTGATCATAGTTGAATCGCCTACAAAGGCTCGCACTATACAGCGATATCTAAATGAGAAATACAAGGTAGCGTCTTCAATGGGTCATATTCTGGATCTTCCAGGCAGTAAATTAGGTGTAGATATAGAGAAAGGGTTTGAACCTTCCTACATTCCTATAAAGGGTAAAGAGAAAATCATCAAGGAGTTGAAACAGATTTCTAAGAAACCTGAAAGGGTAATATTAGCAACAGACCCGGATAGAGAGGGAGAGGCAATTGCATATCACATAGAGAAGGTTATAGAGAGAAAGGCAGAACGGGTTCTCTTTTATGAGATTACACAGAAAGGTATAACCGATGCACTCAAAAACACAGGTAAGATAGATAGTTCAAAGGTGAATGCACAGGAGGCAAGAAGAATATTAGATAGGCTTGTTGGTTATGGGGTCTCTCCTCTTCTGTGGAAGGTGTTCAAGAACTTCAAACTCTCTGCAGGTAGGGTACAATCTGTTGCTCTCAGGCTTATATGTGAGAGAGAGGATGAGATAAGAAGTTTTTCTCCACAGGAATACTGGAATATAGCTGTTAAACTACAAAAGCAAGATACGAGAGAGGAATTTATAGCGAAACTACTCAAACTGAAGCCAGAAACAGAGGTAGAGGCGAAAAAGGTTATATCAGCTTTTTCCAGTGAACAGTTTAGAGTGGAAAGTTTTAAGGAGGGGAAAAAACTGAAAAAACCAAGACCACCGTATATCACAAGTACTCTCCAGCAAGATGCCTCAGCGAATTTGAACATGACAGCATCTCAGACCATGAGAATTGCACAGCAATTGTTTGAGGGTGTAGAAGTGCAAGGAAAGGCAGTTGGGTTAATAACCTACATGAGAACGGATTCTGTCCGAATTGCAAAAGAGAAAGTAGCCGAGGCAAGGAGATTTATAAAAGAGAGATATGGTAAAGAGTTTATACCAGGGAAACCAAACATATACAAAGAAAAAAAGGGTGCACAGGGAGCACATGAGGCAATTAGACCTACATCTCTCCTGCTTCCACCCAATGAGATAAAACAGAACCTCACATCTGACCAGTATAAATTATATAATATGATATGGATGAGATTTCTATCATCACAAGGAGCACAAGCAAGATACAATACAAAAAAAGTGATTGTTCAAGCAGGCAAGTATAAATTTGGAGCATCCTCAGAGAGGCTTGATTTTCCTGGATTCCTCCTTCTTGCAGAGATTAAGGAGAGTGAGGGTGATGAGATACCAAAGATGAAAGATGGGGAAATTCTTTCTCTAACTGAGGTTAAAAAGGAACAGGAATTTACCAAACCAAAACCAAGGTATACAGAGGGTAGTATGGTGAAGGAACTTGAGGCAAAAGGGATAGGCAGACCTTCTACCTATGCACCCATAATATCAACTATAATAAAAAGGGGCTATGTGAAAAAAAAGGAGGGGAAACTGATCCCCACTGAGCTCGGAGAGATGGTGAGCAGTGTGCTTGTCAAAAATTTCTCCCAACTGTTTGATGTGAAATTTACCAGTGAGATGGAAGAGCAGCTTGACAGGGTTGAAGCAAAAGATCTCAAGAAAACTGCTCTCTTATCCCGGTTCTACGGCAACTTTTCTAAAAGTGTTGCCAGGTTTGATACAGAGCAGGTGAAGCAATCACTTGAAGAGAAAACAGATGAGACCTGCGAAAAATGTGGAAAATCTATGATTATTAAAATTGGTAGATACGGAAAATTTCTTGCCTGTTCAGGGTATCCAGAGTGTAAGAATACAAAACCCATTGCCCAAGAAGTGGAGAGAGTTGAGGAAGAATGTCCTTTATGTGGTAAGGACCTTGTTATAAAAAATTCACGATATGGTAGATTTCTTGGTTGTAGCAGTTACCCTGATTGTAAATTTACAAAGCCATTTTCAACAGGTATAAAGTGTCCTATATGTGCGGGGGAGATAGTGGAGCGGAGAACAAAGAGAGGAAAAACCTTCTATGGGTGTGGAAATTACCCCAAATGCAAATTTTTCATGTGGACCCCCCCGGTTGAGAAGAGTTGTCCAAAATGTGGATATAAGGTTATGGGAAAGAGAGGCAAGTCTCTTGTCTGTCCCGAATGCAAGAAAGACCGTAAGGCGTTGGGCGTTGGGCGTAAGGCGTAAGTCTTTTAAAACCCATTGGGATTTTGAATTTTTATTAGAAATTAGAAATTAGAAATTTTACTGGCTATGCTCTTTCGTCTTTTCATATCATTTATAGGCATCCTCCTCGGCCCATTCCGTCGGCTCAGGACTCCTCCATTCAAGGTTCGGCGGGTGGTCTATATCCTGTGGGGTGGGATTGGGAATGCGATTATGGCCGCCCCGGCTATAATGGCACTGCACAAAGAATATAGAGATAATCTGTTTGTATATGCAACACATCCTTGTGCAACTGAAATGTTATCGCCCGTAAAGGTCGTTAGAGCGCCCGCACTTAGTCTGTTTGGCTTCCTGGATACAGCAAAGAGTATGCACAGAGTTCACCCTGATATTACCATCACAAATTTTTCTTCTCCATCATTTCTTACCTCTTTGTTAGCCTGTATATCCGGAGCAAAATATCGGGTTGGATACAATAGAAAGGCAAGGGGTGTTTTCTTTAATGTTCTACTTCCAGATGAGAGGACGAATGAGAGAGAGGCAAATATAAAGGCAGTAGAGACGGTGTTCTCCCTCACAGTAGACCCCAGACCAACTATATCCACCTATTTAGGATTTGAAGAGAATCTACTGCCATGGAACGATAGGAAGATTCTGGGCATACATCCAGGGGGAGGTTTTAAGTCCTGGGGAGTGGAAAGATATAGTAATCTTATAGATTCCCTGAAAGGGATGGAGGTTATGCTTGTAGGGGGAGCAGAAGATAGAACTGTTATCAATCAGATAAAAACAGAAAGGAAGATATACAGATACATAGGAGACAATATCTTAAAGACAGCAGACCTTGTCTCCAGGTTTTCACTTTTCTTATCAGGAGATACCGGGCCTATGCACATAGCATCCGCAGTTGGTGTCCCGGTTATAGCAATATTTGGACCAACAGACCCACTGAAGAATAGACCTTATGGCGATGTTAAAATAATGAGAAAGGGACTTCCCTGTAGCCCTTGCTATAAATATAGAAGACCTTTATGTAGAAGACGATCCTGTCTGGATATCCCAGTTAGAGAGGTATTGAGTGTGATAGAAAGGGCAAGGATAAAGGATAAAGGATAAAGGATAAAGGA
>CAYRBN010000101.1:0-4946 GCA_964422625.1 uncultured bacterium
CAAAAAAATTACTTGACAAATAGGAGTTTTTGTTTTACCATAAAAAATAGTGAAATTGATTCTTATTTCTAAAAAGGAGGGAGTATAATGCTTAAGAGATGGGTTATGGCAGTTGGTCTTATCTCAGCACTTCTCTTGTCTGGTGCAGAGCAGGATGATGTCCCACTGCTCAGATGGGCAGGCCCACCTGGCACAAGACCCGGGACATACAGGGAATGGATTGCTTTACATCCTTATACTGATTTTTCATATAGCCTGGATAAGAGGGTTACAGGTGATGGAAAGGCAGGCACGGTCGCAATAATCACCGAACAGAGCATTGCACCCTCGCTCACAGCCGAGATAAGCCAGTTGATTACTAATTTACAACTGGAGGGTTATACAGTAAAAAGCTATGGGGTCTCAGGTGGGACGCCTGATCATTTGAGGTCGTTGCTCCGTGCACTTCACACTACGGATAATATTGAGGGGGCACTACTTATTGGAAACCTTCCTATTGCATGGTTTCAGGTTAAGAATGATTTTGATGTCTTTGGTTATCAGGAGTGGCCTGTTGACTTCTATTATATGGACCTTGACGGTAGTTGGTATGATAGCCTAAAATATGACCCGGTTGACACCCTTGTGCCAGGACAAGACGGTATCTACGATGGGCATTCTGGACACCTGGCACCAGAGATATATATTGGCAGATTACTGCCAACAGGGATTGGTGATGACACACTTCTTCTACAGAATTATTTCTATAAGAACAATGCATTTAGGCAGGGCACTATTGAACTCCAGCATAAGGCACTGGTCTATGTGGATGATGACTGGTTTCCCTGGGCACCCTGGTGGGCGGCTGATGTTGCACTCCTTTACAGCAATACCCTTGTTGTTTATGATAGTAATACTACCAGGGCAAGTGATTACAGGGTGAGGCTTGATACTGTAAGAGCCTGGGTCTCTGTCTTTGCTCACTCCTGGCCAGACGCACATGTCTTTGACTATAATAACCAAACTCAAAAAGATTATTACTATTCAATAGAATACACAAGTCAAAACCCACCTGCAAACTTCTATAACTTCTTTGCCTGTTCATTTGCCCGATATACAGAGGCCGGCTACGGAGGAGGGCATTCAATCTTTAATGCAAGCTATGGTGTTGGTAGTATAGGCTCAACAAAGATAGGTAGTATGCTTGATTTTCATGCCTTCTATCTACCCCTCTCACAGGGAAAGACCATTGGTGAGGCATTCAGAGACTGGTTTATCCATATTGCATCTGATGGAATTACATTTATGGAACTCTGCTGGCACTATGGAATGACCCTTTTGGGAGACCCTTTTCTTAGACCTACAGGGCATACTGATATTGCTATTTCTGAAAGAGATATTCCCTTTGTCTACTACCTCTCCCAGAACCATCCAAATCCGTTCAGTGCAAAGACGGTAATAAAGTTCACGGTTAACGGTTCACAGTTCACAGGCAAAAACCGTCAACTGTCAACCGTCAACTGTCAACTGAATATATATGACATTGCGGGCAGGCTGGTGAGAACGCTTGTAGATGAGAGGAAGAGACCTGGTCACTATCTTGTGAAATGGGATGGTAGAGATGATAGTGGTAGAAAAGTTGTATCAGGAGTCTATTTCTACCGTCTCACCGCAGGTGAGTTTGTGAAGACCCAGAAGATGGTGCGAATACAGTAGCTTAATGTCCAAAGAGAGTTAAGAGTTATGTGTAGGTGAAGGTAGAGTTGGTAGGAGGTAATTACCGTTTCTCCTTATTTTTTCTTGAGATAATTATCTCTGGTCTTATCACGCCTGCCCTTATCTGCGTCTTGCCATTTATATAGGTATATCTTCCTTTTAGCGACCTGAAAAAGTCAAACTTTTCCTTATCCATAGAGTGGACTCCAAACCTACCAAGTATCACTATGGTAATCCCTTTATCCATCTTCCCTGTTACACCAGAATAAACCTCATCGCCAAATAGTTTCTCCATCTCACTTGCCCGCACCTGCTCAAATATTATCCCACGAACACCTTTTTTCTCCATCTTGCTCATATCAAGAGCAGAAAGGGGTTCCTTGCTTATAAAAACCTCTCCATCAAGAGGCTCCTCTGTTGTCAACCTTCCCCATCTCTCACCACCAAATCCGATCACCCCATAGAGATAGTAAGCCTCAAGCTCTATAACTGCACCATATTGAGGAACTATTTTTGGGACCACTCCTTGAAGCATTGAGAGAAGCTCTATCCTCTTATGGGGTCTTTCTAATATAACCTCTCCAGAAAGCTCATCTATCTTCTTTATCTCACCAAAAATCGGAGATTCACATATCCTCAGACTGAGTCCTGCTCTGATTGGTATCTCCGCAATGGCACCCCCTTTCTCAACGAGCTCGCCCACCCTCTTTTTAATATATCTTTTTGCCTCATTGGGAGCCACTCCAAGTGCCTTTGCAGTATCTATTTTTCTGGGAGAGAGGTCTTCTACCTTTTCACGGATGATAATATGGCCTGATAAGGAAGAGACCTGTTCTATGACCCCTTCCACAGGAGATCGCCTCATTCTTCCCTCAATTTCAAGTTTCCCCCTTCTTCTTGCCAGAATATCCCCTATTTTAACCTCGTCCCCTTCCTTTTTCAACAGATATTTTCTGACCTCTTCGGGTGAAATGCCAAGAGGTGCAGCAATTTCCACAAAAAATGGACGAATAGGAATATAGACTGTCCTTGCTATCGGTGTAGATGGCTCTACAGTTTGCCCCTCCTTGACAAGAACCTCTCCGGGAAAGTGAAGAACTCGTTCTTTTCTTATGATATTGCTTTTTTCCATAGATTACTCCTACCTACGCTTACAACCTACATAGTGTCCAGTGAAAAATTGCCAAAATTAGAATCGATACCGATATTCCTTTTTGAGGCGGATATAAATATCCGCTACTACATTGGGGCGGATCTAAAGATCCGCTACTACATTAGATTTGGATATCCATTCCGTGTAGTAGCGTAGCTTTAGCTACGCCAAAGCCGTGTAGTAGCGTAGATTTATCTACGCAAAAAACGAATTATTTACCGGTAACTACATAGTTCGGACTTTATCCTTTATCCTTTATCCTCTCTCCCCCTCCCATCCAGTATCACTTTTCCGTGAAGCTCTACCTTCATAGTCCTGTTTTTGGGAAAAAGAATCTCATACTCTCCATCTAATTTCTCATATTTAATCTCTCCACCCTTTACTTCTATCTCCTTATCGCCCTTTAGATGGAAAAGGGTCTCCCCATACTTCACCCTTCCCGGTGGAGCAATACAAGTTCCAAGAGGGATAAAGCAGAGTTTCTGGAACAGATCCCAGGCAAGCTCAGGCTCAACCTGATCTAATACCCCGAGATGTGGAAGTATAAACCTGTTGTCAAGTCCAATCTCTGTAATCCCTGTTGGTTTGAGCCCATCAAGAAGGAGAAGAAGTGCATCTTCTCTGGCATAAGAGAGTGCTCCCCCACTACCAATAATAACATTTATTGGTTCCATCTCGGTTTTTCCAATCTTTGACATAAGATATGGAATAGTCTTTTGGGGACGGATCGATGAACTGAACTTGTCTCCGAGAAGCTGTTTAGACCTCTTTATAGAGGTGAACTCTTTATGATAATAGAATGCAAGTCTCAGTGCCTCTCTTGCAATCGCAGACTCAATCATCACATCTATATCATCTTCTGGAATTCTTGTGGGGTTAAGCATCTTGTTTGCTATCCTGTCTCTGATATCATCTTCTAATATATCAACCGGTAGCCATCTCTTTATATTTTTCAGTCCTGCACTACAAAATACATTTCCTATAGAATAACTCATTCCAAGATTGGCACTGACTGTTCTGTTAAATAGCCCATTGATAGAGCTGAAGACATCGGTTGTAGCACCACCTAAATCAACACAGAGAATATTCTTATTCCAGTTTTTTGCAATATTCTGGACCATTCTTGACATTGCAGATGGAGTAGGAAGAATCGGCGCATTCACAACCTCTTTCAGTCTCTCATATCCTGGAGCCCTCTCCATCACATGCTCCATAAAAAGTTGGTGTATCTTTTCTCTTGCAGGGATTGGGTTTTCAATCTTTATGCTTGGGCGAACATTTTCTGTTATGTAGATATCCAGCGTCTCTTTCAGTATATTCTCTATATATTCTCTTGCATTTCTGTTGCCTGCATAGATAAGGGGTATCTTTTCTGTAAATCTCCCTTCTGGTCTTGCCATGCTCATAATCTCTGCAATCCTTGTAACAGTTGATACAGCACCTCCATCCTCGCCGCCTGCAAAGAGAATCATATCGGGTCTCATGTCTTTTACTGCCTCAACTTTCTCATAAGGGGTTCTCCCGTCATCCAATGCAATAACATCCTGAATAACCGCACCTGCTGAAAGTGCAGACCTCTCGGCACTGTCAGCGGTTATACTTCTTACGAGCCCTACAACGAGCATCTTTAGCCCCCCGCCTGCACTTGATGTAGCAAGGAAGAGGTCAATACCCCTACCATCAGATTCAGGCATTATTGGCTCATCCCCGTCAAATAATTTGCATCCTGTCTGGTTCTCCAGTCCCTTAATAGCATTTATAACGCCGATCATCACATCCTCTTTCGGTCTTTCAACGGTCGTCTCTGCATATTGGGTGAAGAATCTATCACCTTTAAGGTAATGTGCCTTTGTAAAGGTGCTTCCCACATCAATGACTATGATAGACTTTTGAATCATTGATTTTATTTTACACCATTTTAATGGAAGTGTCAAGAAAAAAATTATTATTTTTTCTTAATATAACAGGGACTTGTAAGAGACTTGTAAGAGACAGATTTGACCCCACGATTAGATAAAAATCCTGTTAAACAGTCAAAAAAAATTTCTGTTACGGAACATTTAAAATGGGACATTCTCGGAACGCTAAAATGGGACGT
>CAYRBN010000102.1:0-4824 GCA_964422625.1 uncultured bacterium
GACCCTGATATACTTCTCATAGACGAAGTGCTTGCAGTGGGTGATATGGCATTTAGAAGAAAATGCCTAAGCAGAATGGATGATCTACGAAACAATAGAGATGCTACGATAGTATTTGTATCTCATGACCTGTGGTCAGTAGAGGCTGTTTGTAAAGACGCGGTATTTTTATTAGATGGTAGAATAGTTGCAAGGGGGAAGGTCAAGGATGTGATAACTGCCTACCAGTCGTACGACATTGAAAAGATGAAAAAAATAAGAGAAAAAGTAGAAGTTTCAGCACATCAAGATGAACTCCTTATACCAGCAGTGCGCTTGATGGATGGTGATGGAAAGGAACTTAATACATTTTTATCGGGGGAGAAAGTTACTGTTCGGGTCTATTACTTTGCTCTTAAAAGGATAGATAACCCTATCCTGGTTATAAGTGTAGAAAGACTGGATGGGCTTGTCTGCCTTACAGTAAGAACACGACATTCAAAGGTTGTACTGAATAACATAGAAGGGGAGGGATTCTTAGAAGCAGAATTTGAAAGCCTTAGTTTGAACTCTGGCTTGTATAAAATACATGCGTTGATAAAAGATTCAAGAGATCTTACAGTCTATGCCAGAAGTACTGAATCATTCAGAATCTATACCGAGCAAGTATCTTTTGGAGAAAATACAGGTATATATTTCCCTAAGGTGCAATGGAGACAAAAGACGGGGTAAGACAACTATGAACTGGTTTAAGAAATTAATTGCCAATATGTTCTCGTCTGGAACAGTGGTGTTTAAGAAGCATCTTAAGGGTCTGTTAGGGGAAAATCCCTACGGGTTACTTAAAGAGAAAATCAGTCCATATATCAAGCAAGTGAAGCAGGAAGGGCCAAAACTTAATGAGAAATGGGTCGCTGTGCAAAATAGTATAAGAACAGCAACGAAAATAGTTGACCTTGGCTGTGGAAATAATCCAGTTCAAGGAGCTGCTGTGGGAGTAGATAGGTATATTGCTCCAGGAGAAAGAAGCCTTGGTAAGGGAGACTACATTGAAATTGACAAAATGAAAGAGAGAGGAGTATTATTTACTATTGCCAGAATAGATGATTCCCTCCCATTTAAAAATCACGAGTTTGACTTTGCTTATAGCCATCATGTCTTTGAACATCTGGATAATCCTGGCAAAGCATGTAGTGAAATGATGAGAATCGCAAAATCCGGGGTCATAATTACACCGTCTATATTTAGTGAATTGATATTTGGCAGACCTTATCACAAATGGCTTGTAATGAATAGAGGTGATACAATCTTTTTTTTTAAGAAGAGAGAGTTTGAGGATAGACCGTTTGGAGAGCACCCTGAATGGCAAAATGGCAAAGGGTGGATAGTAACTGACCAAACAAACCCTTTTGATATATTACTTAACGAGGGAAATTGGTATCATAGCGGAGAAAAATGTGATAGACTCTCAAATATCTTGAGAAGACATTGGTATACTCATTCCCCACTAATAGAAGTGGTGTTCCTATGGAAGGAGAGATTTAATTATATTATATACGACTAAATATGGGAGAGTCTACTTATGGATATTGGAGCGAGGACAGAGTAAATGAGTAGCCAGAAAATTATAGATACATTCAGAGCCATTTCCGGGAAAATTCTCTCTCTGCTTCAAGTAAAAAATCGCTTTAAGAATAGAGTTGGAGAGAAAAGATATTGTTATATAAGAAACAGTTTGTTACACAAGATAGATAAAATTTACAGAAATTTATACTATGGGACGAAGACATTGGGGATTGTAATTCTAAACGGGTTAAGTTCTCCTTTGAGACACCAGAAAATACTTGGAATTGTGCAGTACGAACCTGTTACATTGGCGATAAAGAAAGGGTTTCTTAAATCTCAATTGGAGGACTATTACAATCCCTGTGGATATTTTGAAGAGGTACACATATTTGCATATCAGGATAAGGATTTTGATATATCGTCTAATATACATGTTCATGGCTTTCTTGATAATAAGTCCTCAGACGAATTAACCTATTTGTGCCGCAAATACAGAGTAAAAATATTACGGAATTATCATGTATACTGGACTCACCTACTCTCTTTGGAGGTTAAAAAGAGGCTAAAAATTCCCGCAATCATATCGCTTCACGATAATAGGTTTATTTATGATACAATTGCGGGCTATGACCATATATTTGCTTATGTTGAATGGCTTGTAGAAGAGATGAAGAAGAGATTTGAGAGAAATAATATCAGCCTGCTTCTTAATCGTATAGACCATAACCTATTCAAACCATTAGAAGATGCAGGAATTCCTGAAGAACTTTACAATTTTAATAACAGGATAGTATCTTCTGCAAGATTGTATGAAGCCCACAAGAATTTCTCCACTGTAATACGAGCTATGCGAAAAGTTGTGGATAAATATCCCTCAACATTATTGTACATAGCAGGAGATGGCCCTGATAGAAATTTATATGAAAAGATGATAAAAAAGTTGGGGTTGGAAAACAACATAAGACTCTCGCGACTCCATAAACAGACCGAACTTGTTAAATATCTGAATTGGGCAGATTTTTTTGTCCTGGTTAACACTTTTGGGAGCAGTGACAAAGCAATAACAGAGGCGTTAATGGTTGGGAAACCTGTGGTTGCAACAGATAGAAAGGGAGAGAGCATCTTGCATCTTAGAAATGGTTTCAATGCAAGAGTTGTTAATTGGGAAAAACATAAAGACCCTAACACCGTGGCAAAGGCAATTATGTATATGATAGAACATAAAAGGGATTTTGATTCAACACAAATCCGAGAGCACGCAATTAGGGTCTATAATTATGACTACTGGATGAATCAGGAGGCATCGGTCTATAAAAGATTGATGTGCGAAAGATATGGATACAGATAGTTTACCCCTGGTAAGCATTGTTATGCCAACCTATAATGGAGAAAAGTATCTAAAAGAAGCAATTGCGTCTTGCTTACATCAAACATACGGAAATATTGAATTAATTATTGTTGACGATGGTTCAACAGGCATTACATCGTCCATCGTGTCAGAGTTTGATGACCCCAGAATTAGATACTTAAAACTAAATACAAATACGGGCTCAGCAAATGCATTAAACAAAGGATTTAAGATATCACGCGGGCAATACCTTAGCTGGATAAGTGACGATGATCTGTATGAACTTACCGCAATAGAAAAGATGGCTGATAGCCTTATGAATAATAGGCGCATAGATTTTGTGTATGCTAATTACTATAAAGTTGATAAAGAGAATAATGTAATCCAGACTGTCAATGTAGAAGAACCTATTAATCTCCGAGAGCGGAACTGTATAGGACCTTGTGTGATGTATAAAAGTGATGTGTATGAGACAGTCGGAGATTTTAGAAGTGAATTCTGGCTTGCAGAAGAATACGAATACTGGATAAAAATTTATAGAAATAGATTTAAGATGGTGCCATTAAATGAATTTTTATTTCGTTACAGAGTTCATCAAGAAGGTAAAACTGGCAAGTTCGGTGTAGATATGGAAGAAAGGCAGGCAATAGAGATACGAAATAGATATTTCAAAAAATTTCGGCTTAAAAAATTTTTCATTTCTCAGGGTAATATACTAATAGGTAAGTTCATTTGGAGGATACGATGGCTCAAAAGAAGCATCCCCTGGCCAACTTATAGAAATTTTGAAAAATAGATATGGGTGCTTAATAACACCCCAAGACTTGAAAAGTGAAACTTAAATTCACTTACTGATGGCTTATCAACAGAAAAAAGATATGGAACTTAAGGGACTAAAGATACTCGTTACTGGGGGGGCAGGATTTATCGGCTCAAATATTGTTGAAACATTACTCCAGGAGGAAGCCAGTGTTATAGTGCTTGATGATCTTTTTACAGGAAAATTAGAAAACTTGCCTAAATCCCAATTGCTTGTGTTTGTGAAAGGATCAGTTACTAATCGCAATCTTGTTGTCCAACTTGTAAAAAAGGTTGACATTGTTATCCATACCGCAGCAAGAAATATCATCGCTTCTACTAAAGATCCCCGAAATGACTATGAAGTCAACATTGGAGGAACCCTGAACCTTCTGTTGTGTGCAAGAGAATTTGGCATAAAGAAATTTGTGTACACTTCGTCATGTTCTGTATATGGTAATTCCAGGTATTTACCTATTAATGAAGACGATGCGACTAATGTTTTATCACCTTACTCTGTAAGTAAACTCGCAGGAGAAAACTATTGTATAGCATTCTATGAATCATGGGGTGTCCCTGTCTCTGTTCTTAGATATTCAAATGTCTACGGCCCAAAACAGGAGCCAGGGAACCCTTATTGTGGGGTAATAGCGAAGTTCATGCAAAGAATCCTTGATAACGATCCACCCGTTATTCATGACGATGGGAATCAGACGAGAGATTTCACTTACATAGAAGATGTAGTAGAAGCAACATTGCTTGCAGCATTATCTAAAAAGGCAGAAGGAGAAATTTTTAATGTGGGGACAGGACTAGAGACAAGCATAAACGATCTTGTTTCTATCTTTGGTTCCATGGTTGGCAAGAAACTGACTCCAATACATATAGATAAAAGGGATATAGATAACATAAGAAGAAGGGTGCTGAATATAGAGAAAATTCGTAGAAAATTACGTTGGGAGCCTAAGACAAATCTAATTGATGGTCTTATGAAAACAAGGAAATGGTATGAAAACAGCAGGAAAAGTTGAGAAATGGACATCTTCGGAACCTCCGTCTTCATAAAAAGATGAACTCAAAGATAAACATCCTTTATCTCTCCCATCTATCAGAGATGCATGGAGCAGAGCGGG
>CAYRBN010000103.1:0-4779 GCA_964422625.1 uncultured bacterium
CCTTTATCCTTTTTTGGATATCACATACTCCTGTACAATCTTTATTGCACAATAATTGCCACACATAGTGCAGGTCTCAATGCTTTTGTCCTCAGGGATCTTTTCTGGATTTAGGACAAGCCTTCTCTGTCTCTTCCAGTCAAGTCTTCTCCTTGCTATGGACATATCTCTATCCATATCGCTTGCTCCCTTTATCCCCTTTGCAATATCACCCGCGTGTGCTGCAATTTTTGCCACAATAACACCGTCTCGGACATCGTCTTCTGTTGGAAGCCCGATGTGCTCCGCTGGTGTAACATAACAGAGGAAATCTGCTCCAGAGGCTGCTGCAAGTGCCCCACCTATTGCAGATGTAATATGGTCATAACCTGGTGCTATATCTGTTACAATTGGGCCAAGAACATAAAATGGAGCCCCCTTACATATAGTCTTCTCTATCCTCACATTCATCTCTACTTCCTGAATAGGAATATGTCCAGGTCCCTCTATCATCACCTGAACACCTACTGAAAGTGCCCTATCCCTCAACTCCCCAAGCACTATAAGCTCCTCTATCTGGGGTCTATCCGTTGAATCAATTATAGAACCTGGACGGAGACCGTCACCGAGAGAGAGAACCATATCATACGCCTTTGCAATTTCAAGAAGTCTATCAAAATGTGAATAGAGAGGGTTTTCCTTCTTATTATATTCCATCCAGGCAGAGAGAATTGCCCCGCCTCTTGAAACGATATCCATAACTCTTCCCTGCTCTTTCAGGGTTTTTATAACCTTTTTTGTAACACCACAGTGCACGGTTACAAAATCGACCCCATCTCTTGCATGCTCCTCTACAATGTCAACTATCTCGTCTTCTCCTGTCTCTCTGAAGTCTATTTCTCTCTGTGCCTTTCTGCAGGCAATCTCATAAATGGGAACAGTTCCAATCGGCCCCTTGAATGCATCTCTTATTCTCTTTCTTATCTCCTTGAGATCTCCTCCAGTTGAGAGGTCCATTATGGTATCTGCGCCATATTTCCGAGCTACATCTGCCTTTCTAACCTCTGCATCTATATCTATTACATCAGGAGAGGTGCCTATGTTGGCGTTTACCTTGGTTCGCAATCCTTCTCCAATCCCGACATTCTTTCGGGGAGCTATTTTACTATTTGATGGGATAACGATGAGCCCCCGGGAGAGACCATCTTTTATAAACTGAGGAGACAGTCCCTCTTCTTTTGCCACCTCTTCCATCGGTTTGGTAATCTGTCCATTTCTTGCATAATCAATCTGTGTCATAATTAGACCTTAAAGTTCGCGATTTTCGTTACACTCTGATTATAGCAGATATTTGCTCTCCTGTCAAGAAAAATCTCTCTCGCAAAGACGCAAAGTCGCAATAACAGGTGGAGTGGCTTGCTCCACAACACGAAGTGTCTGTAACCTTTGTCTCCCGTGATATTAGGAGTTACCTCCTGACATCACATCGGAATGTATCGGTTTTTAATATAACAGGGACTTGGAAGAGAGAGTATGGGAGTATGGGGGTGTGGGAGTGGCTCTGTTACCCCTTTACCCCGATACACCCTACTCCGTTACCCATAAAAGTCTCGTTAAAGTCCCTTTTGAAAATACAAGGGAATAACAGGAGACTCGTAGTAGTTTTGTAACAATTTGGGCGTTCCCTTCCAGAGGCTCAAACAAAGATTAAAGAGGCTGTATTGCTCCATCTGAATACTCTTGAAGAAGTAGGCGAACGAGAGCGATTTCGACCCCATTTCCTCTGATAATTGTGTTTTGTAAAAAATTCCTTCTATAACCTCTTGCTATACAAAAAGTTATATGAACTGACACCATTTTTCAGTAACCTATAGAAGGCAATGTAGTTGACTGTAACTATTTTGTCTCATTGAAAGAGGCAAGGACAATTAGACATTTAGATAATTGTCTAATCATCTAACGAGCGAAGACTTGTGTATAGCGGAAAGCAGCAAAATCACATCTCCAAAGGCATACTGCCGATTATTACCCCAATTGCGTTTTGTAAAAAATTCCTTCTTTAACTTTTTACTATACAAAGACTTATAATGAACTGACACCATTTTTCATTTTTCTTTCCCTGCCTATTTTCGTTTATAAATCTCTTTCCTATGCCCTACAGCTACAATGACAACATCTTTTTGGATGATTCTATACACTACACGATGATCACCGACGCGAATACGCCAAAAGCCTTTATATTCACCCTTCAACTGCTTTCCTTTATACGGATTTTGTGACAATACTGCTTCTATCTTTTGGATAATCCTTTTTCGCTCTCTTATTTCAATCTGCTTAATATCTTTCTCCACGCCACTCTTGTACAGAATTCTATATTCCGAGTCTTTCATGCATCTCCTCCGCAGTTATTATAGCATCGTCCTTGTTTTCCCATCTCTCCAGGGCTATCCTATAAAGCGCCTTCTCTTCCAAAAACTCTTCCAGAGCCTTCCGCACGAAATAAGACTTTGGCCTTTGGGTTTCCTTGCATAACATCTCTAACTCATTCTCCATATCAGGTGTCAACCTCACGGGCAACACCCTTTTGCTATATACTCCCCTTTTCATCCTCCCCTCCTTACATTACATTTAGTATTATTTGTATTACATATTATACCACATCTTTTTGAATTTGTCAAGGACAATTAGACATTTAGATAATTGTCTAATCATCTAATGGGCGAAGACTTGTATATAGCGGAAAGCAGCAATATCATATCTCCACAGGCATACTGCCGATTATTACCTCAATTGCGTTTTGTTAAAAAAATCCCTCCTTTAACTTTTTACTATACAAAGAGTTATAATAAACTGACACCATTTTTCACACTTCGTTTTATAAATAAATCAGTCCCCAACCTCTCACAGAGTCTGCAACAGAATTCAAAATTAAAGACCTGACCCCAAGTTGTCTCATTGTTTTCAATGTATAAATAACTATAATCGGCTATATTTAGTGTCTGGTGAATAATTCATTTTTTGTGTAGATAAAGCTACGCTACTACACGGGATGAATATCCAAATTTAATGTAGTAGCGGATCTTTAGATCCGCCCCAAAGAGGAATACAGGTATTAATCGTGGTTTTGGCAATTTTTTCACCGGTAACTAATTATCAAGATTGCTATATTATAACATAAAATTTTCCATAAGTCAATAAGTTTTTTAAATCTCTACAAAGTCCTTGCCGTAGATTTCTTTTTATATCGGCTATTTTCTTTTTTCAGGTCTGTCCCCATTTCCTATAAATACTTGGGCCCAATCCAAAAAAAATTGAAAAATTTAATTTTTTTTTCTTGACAAATCAAAAAAAAGCTGTATAATTAACCTACAAGGAGGGGAGATTTATGAAAACTGGCGGTTATATTATTGTAACTCTTGAATTTTATAAGGAGGGAAGAAGATGGACTGCATATTGTAGAGAATTGGGAACAGCTACTTTTGGGCGTTCCCTTCCAGAGGCTCAAATAAAGATTAAAGAGGCTGTATTGCTCCATCTGAATACTCTTGAAGAAGTAGGTGAACGAGAGCGATTTTTTAGAGAACATAATATACCTTTTTATTCTAGAAAACCCAGAAGTAAAGGAATTGATATTAAGGTATCGTTAGATAAGCCTGGATATGTGCAGCCCTATATTCAACCCCTTGGGAATGCTTGTGCATGAAAAAATACACTACACTTCCCGCCATTACAGGTAAAGAATTGATTAAACTCCTCAAAAAGGATGGTTGGATTATACATAGAAGGGTTACGCATGGAGTTTCTTTGAAAAAAGATATTGGTAGTAGAACTCTGGTTACGGTGGTCCCAGATACTAAAATACCTCTTCCTAAGGGTACATTAAATGCAATTCTTGGAAGGAAACAAACTCGAATAGGTAAAAGAGGATTGCTTAGAATTCTCAATAAATGTGGTTTATAATTGCTTCCGTTTTCTTTTCTTAAAAAGAGATCAGTCCCCAATCTCAAAATCTAAAATTAAAGACCTGACCCCAATGCCCTCACTTGCTGTTCCATGAAATCAAAATGGGCAATACTTGAGCCAGTGTGCATCGACCTTGTCGCGGAAATGTAATATCATATTCTTTGCAATGAGGAGGTAGTTTAGTTGTTGTGGTTCTAGAATCTTGCTCCAAATAGAGTCCGAGTAAAGGTTCTCGCCTCGCGAACGTTCACTATCTCTGGTTTTCAAGTGTATAATGCGGTGTCTTAGCCTCCTTAAATGAACATAGTTTCCCCAGATCTTGGATCCTTTTGGCAATGGTTTATTTGTAACTTTTGGTATCAGAGTTGATAGTTTCTCATCAAGACTTACATTCTTTTCTATCCATTCCTTATTACGCACAATAAATAATCCACTTTTTCTCTTCTCTTCATATTTAAAGTCTTCTGGTAATTCTTTATTTGCAAAGGCTTCAATAGCAGTATAAGCAAAAATTATTGAAGCCATGATTAATTCTAAATAATCGTAGGTTACAATAATAGGCTCTTTTTTATTTGAGATTGGACAATCGACAAGAAAGGGGTGTTTTTTTAATGCTTGCTCATGAAATTTGTAAGATAAACTTAAAAAAAGTGCGGGTGCACTAGGATCACCTATACGTATTCTTTTTTCGCCATGTTTTATATATGTAACAACTGTAATTGACGAGCCTTTCTCATATAGAATGCCGGTATCCGGTGATTTCCAATCCTTTGTTAAGGTGGTGGCGGCACGATATCGCCAGTCAATAGATTCAATAGGAAGTTTTTCTTTACTCAT
>CAYRBN010000104.1:0-4682 GCA_964422625.1 uncultured bacterium
TTGTGATAATCTTGTGTAATCTCGTGGTTTTTTAACGCATAATTTGGGATAATTTGTTGTCTTGTTTTTTTTTCACCGGGAACTAATCAACTAAATGTCTATTCTCGTTACAGGCGGCGCTGGATTTATAGGCTCTCATCTATGCAATAGACTTCTTAGAGTAGGGGAGAGGGTGATATGTTTGGATAACTTTAATGACTACTATGACCCCAGACTCAAAGAGAAAAATATAAGAGACGCAAAAGAAAACCAAAATTTCACCCTTATCCGTGGAGATATCCTTGATAATGAATTACTTGAAACTATATTCTCAAATCATAGAATAGAGAAGATAGCACATCTTGCAGCAATTGCTGGTGTTCGACCATCTATTCTTTCTCCGCAGAAATACATTGATATAGATGTTAAGGGCACGGTGAATCTCCTTGAGATGGCAAGAAGATATAATATAAGGAACTTTATATTTGCCTCTTCATCTTCTATATATGGTATAAATAAAAAAATTCCTTTTAGTGAAGAAGACCCTACTGACTGTCAGGTCTCTCCTTACGCCGCCGCAAAAAAATCTGCAGAGATTTTATGCTGGACATACCATCATCTGTATAAAATACCTATAATAATCCTCAGGCTTTTTACAGTATATGGTCCAAGACAGCGACCAGATATGGCAATAAGAAAGTTTACAGAGCTTATAATGCAGGGAAAACCTATCCAGCTCTTTGGAGATGGCACATCAAAGAGGGATTATACATATATAGATGATATAATAGATGGGATGGTTAATTCACTAAAGAGAAATCTTGGATTTGAGATAATCAATCTCGGAGATTCCAAAACCGTCCAGCTTAAGAAACTTATCTCAATCATCTCCAACGAGCTCGGGATAAAACCAGAAATAGAAAAACTCCCAATGCAATTAGGCGATGTGCCAATAACTTATGCAGATATAAGAAACGCCAAAAAACTTCTTGACTATAACCCAAAAGTTGATATAAAAGAAGGGATAAGAAGATTTGTTACTAATTTACTTTAACTTTTTAGCCCTATCTGTTAAATAGATAAAGAGTTATAATTGTCAGATTGACAATCTATAAATTGGAACTCCTTGTTTTCTTTGATGTTATGCTTTTTATTTTATGCTTTTTATTTAAAGTAATTATTAACTAAAAGGAGCTTGTGTCTAATATAAAACCGAAAGTAGAGATTATCCTTGGCGATATAACTAAGCAGGACACGGATGCAATTCTCAATGCGGAAAACAAAGCGCTTGCGACTGGCGGCGGTGTACCAGAGACGGATACATTGGAGAAAAACAAAAAGCCCACCGGATAATCCCCAAATTTACAATAGATAGCCATAATAACAGGGGAGAACATCAAGACCCCCCCCATAGATTGATTTTTCGTTTTAGTTTACATAATACTTATTATCAGACATTGGAAAAATCCTGTAAATTTAGGCAGGGTTGATAGGTCAACCTGATTTTTACATTTTCAGGCTCATGTAGATAGGGAAATGGACAACAGGGTAGATTATTTAGGAAGACAGCTTTTTCAGTAGGTTGGAGTGCGTTACCTTGCTTAGGAATTGGAGTGTTTCAGATTGACTGGAGTGCAGTGGAGGCTATGTGCAAAAAGTCAGTTTACCCTGTGAAATAGAGTCGCCTTATAGCAACACTCTGGTATTTGGATTAAGTAGGGACAACCCTTGTGGTTGTCCGCAGCGGACAAGGACAAGCCCTGTCCCTACAATGTCCGCAGGGTTGTTTTTGCTTGAAATTAAGAACCTGGTGGGCTTGATATCATTTATCACCTTTAGGAATCTCTCCTACAACTCCCTTTACAAACCACTGAATGCTTAACTTGTCACTGTCAGAGAGTTCTTGCCCTTCTTTCACCATTAAGTTTCCATCCCTGTCATAGAGTGGACCCATAAAGGGGTCGTATGTGCCGTTTAGAATTTTTAGTTCTGTCTTCTCTACATACTCCTTTATATCCTCAGTGACCATTTGCCCATACGGGGCAAGAGCAACAATACCATCGTCCATACCACCCCAATATTTTTCTGACTTCCATGTTCTACCGTGAACTGCTTCAAGAACCCTTACATAGTAAGGACCCCAATGCCAAATACGAGATGTAAGCACGGCTTTCGGTGCAAAGTCAGCCATGTCTCTGTTATATCCAATCGCATATTTCCCCGCCTTCTCTGCTGCCCGCATAGCTCCAGGAGAATCAGAGCCACTCACGATGATATCAGCACCATTTGCTATGAAGGTCTCTGCTGCACTTGTCTCCTTTACAGGGTCAAACCATGCGTTTATCCAGATGACATGCACTTCTGCTTCTGGATTTACCTCTCTCACACCAATGGTGAATGCGTTGATCCCTCTGACGACCTCAGGTGTGGAGAACGGTGCAACAAAACCAATATAATTGGATTTTGTCATCTTCCCCGCAATAAGTCCTGAAAGATAATCTACCTGATACATCCTGCCAAAGTAGGTCCCCATATTTTCTGCTGTCTTATATCCAGAACAATGCTCAAAAATAACATCTGGATAATTCCTTGCAGCATTAAGCGTTGCATCCATAAACGCAAAGATTGTAGTGAAGATTACATCATATCCCTGATTACAAAGATCTCTGATTACTTCGCAAGCATCTCCTTCTTGCACATTCTCTCGGTATGTTGTCTTCACCCAAGGCAGCTGTTGTTCCAAATATTTTCTGCCCTCATCGTGACCTGTGACCATCCGCCATCATTTTTGAAATGTCAAGTTTTTTTCAAAAAAACAAAAAATCCAGTCTCTTGAAAGTCTCTTACAAGTCCCTGTTATATTAAAAGTCTATTATAGTCTGCTGTTCTTCTCTCTTTTTTTCAACAGGAACTGGACGAGACTTGTATGAGTGAGGGCATCCTTCAGGAGATTATCCTTGTCCCTGCTTTTTTTCTGATAGCCCCTTCTATCTTTTCGGGGGTTGTTATTATTACCTCTTTACCACCATCTTTCAAAAAAGATATTGCTGCTCGTATTTTTGGAGCCATGCTTCCTTCTGCAAAATGTCCCTGTGCAAGATATTCTTCTGCCTCTTCTATCCTTATTGTATCAATTGTCTTCATCTGAAGTGTATTAAAATTGAGATAGACATTTTCTACTGATGTTAAGATAATAAACAACTCTGCCTTGAGGTTTTTTGCAAGAAGGGAGGAGGCATAATCTTTATCTATAACAGCCTCTACCCCACTCAGTCTACAGCCTTCCTCTATTACAGGGATACCACCACCGCCAACGACCACAACTACAAACCCATTTTGTAACAAGGCGTTAACGGCTCCGAGCTCAACAATTTTTTGAGGAGTTGGTGATGGCACAGCCCTACGGTAACCTCTTCCAGCATCCTCAACTATCTGCCATCCGTATTTAGCAGCATTTTTCTCTGCCTGGTTTTTCGTATAGAAAGGACCGATTGGTTTTGTGGAGTTTTTAAATGCTGTATCATCCTTATCCACTATAACCTGGGTCACTACTGTCACAACCTTTTTTTGGATTCCTCTTTTTCTGAACTCATTTCCAAGTGCCATCTGGATATTATACCCTATTGTTCCTTGTGTATCGGCAACAGCAAAATCTATTGGCACAGTGGGTAATTTTTCCCTTGTAAGTTCAGACCTCATAAGTATAAAACCTACCTGGGGTCCATTCCCATGAGTTATTACCGTTTCATATCCAGCATCAACCAGTTTTGCAATGTGATGACAGGTTTCACTCACTGCCTCAAACTGGTCTTTGGCTGATTGGTGGTCCCTGTTTTTTGTCAGTGAGTTTCCACCAATAGCGACAATAGCAATCTTTGACATAATATCTATCCCCTTGTTAGGTTCACAGTTGGCAGATCTCTAACCGTCAACCGTCAACTTTCTCTAACCTTGAACCCTGAAGCTAAGAGATGATTATACCATAAAAAAAAGGGAAAGTCAAGAAAAATCTCTCACAAAATTTGCTCTTTGCTGCCTATACTAATACCGCTTTCTGTCTCTGCCACCCACGGCGTGGGAGACTGCTGTGATAGTTGCGATTTTTTTATAAGGTTTGCATCCATATCAATCTCATGATCAACTGCCAAAAGCCGTGACGGCAGCCGGTCACCACTTCTGTAGCGCTCCACCAGACCGATTGAAACCCTGAGCAACTGGGACATAATCGTGTCTATGATTTCACACGGAATTCCGTAATACAGGAGATTAATCGGCGTCATTCCTGCTAACAGAAAAATCTTCCTGTCAGGGGTCAATTGATCATCAAAAGAAACAGTTATTTCATTACCTTGCAGCAAACCGGTCTGCACGTCGCGAACAGCTTCTGTTTTTATCCGGATTGATCTGCCCGCGATTTTTGGGCAATCTTCCATACTCAATCTATGCAACCAATTTTCCAGATCCGTAAACTCCACAGTTTTTGTTGATCCGCTGGCAAAAAACAGATTTTGCTGTCTGCTGTGCAGCACAATTTCCTCTAACAAGTCTTCTTTGATGATCGATTTGCCAACCACCCCTATAAACAGATCAATATCATAAAGGATTTCTTTATCAAGTTCTTCCATGGTCAGTGCCTCGATACATCCACTTTCAGGCTCTTTCCCAATTTGAGTGGGTAACAGTTATATATAATTTGTGTTAAT
>CAYRBN010000105.1:0-4668 GCA_964422625.1 uncultured bacterium
GATTGCCTGTAAACGCCTCAACCCTCGCTATGTATACCCCTCCTGTCAGTCTTTTTGTTGGTATCTTCACAGCAACATGTTGGCCCCCCTTTCCTAGCTTTCCATCAAACTGATATCTTATATTGCCTAAAATATCCAGAATGGTTATCTCTATCCCGTGCGCATTTCCACTTGTATACCTTATCCATCCCCCGCCAGAACGAACAGGATTTGGATATATGAAAAACGGGTCTGTCTCAAATATATTCAACGCAGGCTCTATTATCTCTTCTTTATAAACAATACGATTATTTTCTGGATTTCCATGAAGCATTGGCCAGGGTATATCTCCAGAAGTCCAGGGGAATTCCCATGCATATAGATACCCATCATCACTGCCTACTATAATCTCAACCCTTTCATTTCCATCAATATCCCATAAGAGTGGAGTTGAATAGACCGCCCCTCCTACTGAGAGTGGGAAGAAGTCCACAAGCTCTCCTGTCTCTCTGTATGCAACTATAGAACCACTTACAAGTCCTATAACAATCTCATATCTGCCGTCCCCATCTATATCTCCAATAACAGGTGATGACTGGACAGATATTGTGTCAAGTCTTATGGGAAATCCAGCATTTTCTGCACCATTTATATTGAGAGAGTGGAGATGCTCTCCAACTACAATGTATGTATTACCACCGGCAACCGCAGGAGATGTATAGAATGAATATCCCTCAAACTTCCTCTCCCAGTTTATGGTTCCTGTCTTACTTATGGAATATACCATTCCATCACCCCTTGATACAATTATATCGTCTCCATATACAACAGGAGATGATGTGCTTATCATACCAACATAAGGCTCTAACGCGGTCCACCTCGTCCATACAGAGTCATCAATCCCTATTGCAAATAGCCTCCCATCGCCAGATAGTACATAGAGTGTATTCTTGAGTGAATCCCATACAGGGGTTGACCATATCCACTGATGGAGGTTTATTGGGAAGGAGCAGACGGGGGCGCCATCACCATGAAATCCATATAAGAACCCATCATCTGAGCCAAAGAATATCTCATCCCTACCATCGCTATCAACATCAGCAAGCAGTGGAGTGGAGACAATCCTGCCATCCGTTGCCTCTGGAAGATAGAGTATTGTATTCCCTTCCTGATCAAATGCCCAGACATCACCCTTTATCCGAAAAACAGTATCTTTTTCCTGTTTTGGAGATGGCAGATCCATTATCTTAATCTTTTCCTCTCTCTCTACCATCCAGACATAGAAAGGACATACCACTATGTCTTTCTCTCCGTCTCCATCAATATCTCCTACAGCAGGAGAAGCAAAAAGGTTTGCCTCAAGGATATTTCTGCTCCATTTTATCGTCCCATAAGAGTCAATAACCGAGACCACCCCGCCAAAGGTGGTGCCTCTATCAATTGATATCAGTGTGTCCATAGCAGTTGCAACTATGGCACCATCTATAACCGTAGGAGAGGAGACATCAAAGAAACTTCCACACTGAACAGGGAACCCCTCCTTCTTAAAATTGAATCTGATTGAGAACTCCATCACAGTGTCCGATGGAGATATATCATAAATTGTTATATGCGAGTGGTTACCCTTATTGTCATCTGTGTTAGGGAGTGTGCTGATTGTGAACGAGTCAAGATTCCCCTGATGAAATAGGTCATAAGGTGAACCGAAGAACGCAGCACCTATATCAGTAACAAGCCACACCAGGGTCTCAAAATCCTGAACCCCATCTGCCTCCTCCATATCCACACCCTTTATATCACCAACATTTATCCTATTATATATAGAATCTCTTCTTATCTTGTGCTCGTCTATGTGCCATATTGCAAGTCCACCGGTCATAGAATCGGGTGGCAGTCCCCAATCATAGTCATCAAATGATAGAAGAACACCATCCCTCCATACCCTTACACCTGTAGAGTCAAAGTGAAGAGTAGAATCCTCTGAGTGTATCTCAAACTTATATGTTGTAGTATCTGGATTTGCAAATACAAATCTATTCTCTATTAAGAAGTATTCGTTTGCATTCAGGGGTATCTTATAGGTTTTCTGTCTTTCAAAATCGCTCCCTCCAAGGAAATAGACCTTTACTCCGGTTGTATCTCTTGTTATTTTTTTGGCTGGTTGTGGGTGTAGTCCTTTGTTGTAAAGAATCTCTCTGTGCCATGCAGAGATATTTGGGGGCAGAAGTCCAGACAGGTTCCAGTTTCCTGTCCCCATAGGTGTCCATCCTCCAGCCCCTATGGTGCGGCCTGAGATATCATATAGGTCATAGAGCCCAAGCTGATGTCCAAACTCATGAACGACCCCTCCCTGTATAAATGAGGGAACCCCGTGTTTAAAATTGGATGCGGGCAGGAGCATACCATCTGTTATTGCATGCGTTCCATCATCTACCCATACAGGTGTGCCGAAAAAGTAGTCAAGTCCCCTTATAAAACAGGTGAGAATATCATAAGGCGCATCTCCCCATGCCCACGAGAGCTGATATGAACACCCCGCGTGAAATATAACATAAGCATCATAATCGCTCATTCTTATTCCATCTGTATCTTGCTGGTCAGCGGCGATAAGTGCATCACGGAGAAGCGTGAGAAGTCCCTGTACAAAATTATCTTTATCACCATAGTAATAGATTTGATGTGGGAGTTGATAAGAGAGGCTGTCTGCCTCTGGTGCAACAGTAAAATCTAAATAGAGTTGTCCATGACTGTTTTTGAGATAGTATCTCTTCAAAAATTCCATCTGGTTTTCAAAGTATCTTCTTGTCTGTGGAGGGTCAAAGAAGAGATTGTGACCGAATGAGTCGGTCCCTGCAAATTCAAATGGTGGAATGTAGTTACCCTCTCTATCAACTGCCCTTGTAAGGCGCATTCTCCCATCCCCTGTGGCAAGTGAATCCATAGGGTTCTCCTTGAACTCCACCCTTATAGCAAGCACCCTTATGGTATCTACATCTTGCTTTCCCCTTTTTTGACGGACTTCGTCTATAATATTCCTGTGTGCGGGTTGAGAGATATAATGCCTTGCCTCTGGAAATCTTCTAAAGACATCCTCCATTGCCTTTAAGGACTTTCCTGTCCTTTCTGGATCCTGCATACTCTTCAGTCTTTTCATCTCACTTATGGCAAAGAGATTGCCTGTTAGTAGCATTATAGCTATCCATCTCATATATCCCTCCATGTAATACGGTCAGTATTGTCAAAAAATCTCTTTTTAGGACGCAGATTGTAGGGGTAACCCTTGATGTAAAGGCAAATCCTAAACTCTAAATCCGAAATCCTAAACAAATACAAATGACCAAAATACAAAATTCAAAACTCTTATGATACGGAAAATAGGTTTAGAACATTGGAATTTAGGATTTTGAAATTGTTTAGGATTTAGATATTAGAATTTGTCCTTAATGGGCAGGGGCAAGCCCTGCCCCTACATATCCTTTTTTCTGTCAGGGATTGGAGTGTATTAGAGTCTGCGCAAAAAGTCAGTTTACCCTGTTAAATAGTAAACATTTCACAGGGTGAACCCTGTTAAATAGAGTCGCCTTATAGTAACATTCTGGTACTTGGGTCAAGTTATTTAACAGGGTGAACGAAGGTAAAGCTGGTCTGCGGACAGGGACAAGCCCTGTCCCTACAATGTCCGCAGGGTTACTTTTGCACAGCCTCATTACCTTATCCTGTTCATCTGTGTCCTATCTCCCTGTCTCCCCATCTCCCTGTCCCCTTGTCCCCCTGTCCCCCTGTCTCCCCTAAGTATCCTATCATCTTATATACAAGTTTGGCAGCAAGGAAATCAGGAGCAGGATTTCCTGCTATAGGAGACAGCTCCACCATATCAAAACCAAGAATATTCTTTTTTCTTGTCAGGGTCTCTAAAAGGGTCAGTATTTCATACCAACCAAACCCTCCTGGTTCTGGTGTCTGAACAGATGGCATAATTCCAGAATCAAGAACATCAAGGTCAATAGATAGATAAATATTCTGACTAAGCCCAGCTATTATATTATCTATCCATATCTCCTTCCCGATTATATTCCTCATATAGACTATATCAGATGTTCTGTCCTCTGCTTCATCTTTTGATAGACTTCTTACGCCCACTATTCTAACTCTTCCCAATTCTAATAATCGTCTTGATGTGCAGGCATGAGAAAATCTGGACCCCTCGTATTCGTCCCTCATATCAGAATGGGCATCAAGAACAAGAATATTTAGATTCCCGAAGTGCTCTTTGAACGCCTTTACTATACCAATCGTTACAGTATGGTCTCCACCAAGAGAAACAACTCTCTTATTATCCTTTAACAGTTCCTTTGTGAGACGATACACCTCCTCTATCATCAATTCTGGAGATAAGGGAAGTTTTGGGGGAGAAAGAGTGTGTATACCGACATCTGCCAGGACCCTGCCTGTCTCCTCATCATAGAGTTCAAGTTCTTCTGATGCGGATAGGATGGCATAAGGACCCTTTTCTGCTCCACGCCTGAAACTTCCTGTTTCACCATACTCCAGTGGCAGAATCACAACCCTCGCTGAATCAAACTCTACATTCCTTTCGGTAAAGGTCATTGGTTATTAGTTATTGGGTTATTAGTTATTGGGTCATTAGGTCATTACTCCTTTATCCTTTATCCTTTATCCTTTATCCTT
>CAYRBN010000106.1:0-4643 GCA_964422625.1 uncultured bacterium
AGAATGGATGGAAGGAGAGTGATCTCTACATATTTTCCGCAGAGGTGTTTGGGGACTAATCCATTATCTTTTCTATAGCAAGCTTTGCAGTCTCTCTCACCTCTCTATGAGAGTCGTTTTCAACCCTGAATCTAAGGGCATTCAATGTAGACCTATCACCAAGCCATGAAAGAGCCTCCACTGCAAAGTATCTTGTCTCCCAGTCTGCATCCCTTAGCGCCTCAAGGAGGGCAGGGGTGACAGCCCTGTCCCCTACGCTTCCAAGTGCACGGGCAGAGACTCTTCTGACCCCCCATTCCTCTTCCTCGTTCATCATCAGACCCATCAGGGTATCAATCACGGTCTGATCGCCTATCTTCCCGAGAGCCTCTGCTGCAAATTTACGGATAGATGGCTCTTCCTTCCCTGTAGCGGAGATGAGAGCAGGGATACTCGATTTATACCCGAGGTCGCCGAGCGAGATAGCCGCAGCAGATGCCACCCCAACATCCTCATCACCAAGGGCATCTTCTAATACAGGGAGTGAAGAGTTATCCCTGAACCTTCCTAATGTCTTCACCGCATATAACCTCAGATTTGCCTCAGGAGACCTGGCAACCTCTATAAGAAATGGGACAGAAGACCTATCCACAAGTTCATCAAGCCTCTCCTCCGCATATTGTCTCACATCCTCATTCTCATCCTTTATCACCTCTACTAATATAGGAATAGCCTTCTTATCAATAAGAATATTGAGTGCAGCCGACATAGCAGAAGAAGCCTTTATGTTAGGGTCGGTTTTGAACGCCCTTACAAGTGAGAGAATTGCTTCCCGTTCCTTTAGCCTTCCAAGAGACCTTGCTGCTGCGAATCGCACCTCTGGTGATGTGTCAAAAAGAGATTCCTCAAGTGGTTTAACCCCATCTGTATATCTAATCTCTCCGAGTGCATCAGCACAGGCAACTCTTACATTTACATCACTATCTCTCAGCCCAGAGATAAGTGGAGAAAGTCCTCTTCTGTCTCTCAGAGTGCCAAGAACAGAGGCAGCATCACGTCTTCTTAATATCTCTATCTCTTTATCGTTGAGTGCCTCTATTATAAGAGATATTGCAGAGACATCCCTGAGCCTACCGAGTGCAATTGCAATGGAGTACTTAACAGGTTGTTCTTCTTCTACAGCCAATGCCTCTTTCAGGGCACCTATTGCACCTCTATGGCCTATCTTGCCAAGTGCCTCAGCTGAGCGGTCCCTCACATCGGGATATTTATCCCCTAATGCATCTTTAAGAACTCCGACTGCCTGTCTGTCACCCAGAAACCCAAGTTTCTCTGCTGCAACAACCCTTGTCTCTGGTGTTCCATGAACAAGGTCATCCATGAACTTATCCACAGGGGAAAATGCACAGAGATATAGACCAATTGCAAATACAACGCCCATAATTACCTCCTGTTTTTACTAGATAACAGAGACCTTCTACCCAAGCATTATATTATAACATAAAAGCAGAAAAAAATCAAGAAAAAAATGAGGGAAAGCACACAGATTTACACAGATTGAATAGATAGGCACAGATTTCAAAAAAAATCTTTATAATGAATTAGTGTCAGGGGAATAATTCGTTTTTTGCGTAGATAAAGAGGCTGTGCAAAAATAACCTTGCGGACATTGTAGGGACAGGGTTTATCCCTGTCCGCAGACCAGTTTTGGCGTCATAAGCTGACTTTTTGCACAGCCTATAAAACTACGCTACTACATCGGATGGATACCCAAATCTAATGTAGTAGCGGATCTTTAGTCCCGACCCAAAAAGGAATATCTGTATTGATTCTAATTTTGGCAATTTTTCACTGTTAACGAATTATATTTGTGTCCATCAGTTTTGTCTGTGAAAATCTGTGTGTTAATATTAGTTAGCGTGGGAAAGGTCTCCTGCCTGCCCCGCGTCTATGCATAGGTGCGGGGACCTTGACCATCGGCATCAGGAGATGCCTCCCACGATACGAATAGTAACAAGTAACGAGTTATTAGTAACGAGTTTCTTGTTTGACTTGTCACTCGTAACTTGTAACTGACCAACCAACTAACAAACTAACCAACTAACTACCTAACCAACTAATTACCTGATACCACTGGATTAGGCTTCTTTGCGCCTTTGCGTCTTTGCGAGAGAGATTTTTCTTGACTTTACAGAAAAGATATGGTAATATAAAAGAAGATGAGGGCGATAATACTTCTCATAGATGGTTGTGGCATTGGAGAACTGCCCGATGCTGGAGACTATAATGATCAAGGAAGCAGTACAATTCCTAATATTGCAAGGGCCTCTGAAAATTTGGCTCTTCCTATCCTTCAGTCACTTGGATTGGGGAATATCGTGGAGATGGAGGGGATTTTAGCGTCTCCATCACCACGAGGCTCCTATGGTAGACTGAAAGAACTCTCTCCAGGTAAGGATTCTATCACAGGACACTGGGAACTTATGGGGGTTCTGCTGGCTAAACCATTTCCGGTCTTTCCTGATGGGCTACCAAAAGAAGAGATGATTGTAAGGCTTGAAGAGGCTATTGGGAAGAGAACGATAGGGGGGCATCCCTGTTCTGGCACCGTTATAATTAACGAACTTGGAGAGGAACATATAAGAACAGGATACCCGATTGTCTATACATCTGCAGACTCTGTTTTCCAGATTGCGGCTCACAAGGATGTTATACCACTGAAAGAACTATACAGAATCTGTGAAACCGCAAGAGGACTCTTTCCTGATATAGGTAGGATTATAGCAAGACCCTTTATTGGAACCAAAGGAGAGTTCAGGAGAACACCCGAAAGAAGGGACTTTTCCCTCACCCCCCCCTGTCTGACCCTCCTCGATATTCTGAAAGAGAAGGGATTAAAAGTTACAGGTATTGGAAAGGTAGATACCCTGTTTGGTTATAGAGGGTTTACCAATTCTATCCATACCAGAGACAATAGAGAGGGTATGGAGGTTATACTGAAAGAGATGGGAGGAATAGAAGATGGATTGATATTCTCTACTCTTATAGATTTTGATATGCTATGGGGACATAGAAATGATGTGAGAGGGTTTGCTGATGGATTAATGGAATTTGACGAATGGCTACCATCTTGTATTAGCCTGTTAAGAGAGGATGATATACTTGTAATTACTGCTGACCACGGAAATGACCCCACAACCCCCTCAACCGACCATTCAAGGGAATATGTGCCATTGCTTGTAATGGGAAAGGGAATAAAAGAGGGTGTAAATCTTGGGACAAGAGATATGACAGACCTTGCCTCTACACTTGCAGACTATTTTGGGGTAGAGATAGAAACGGGGAGAAGTTTTTTGAACGAGATTTTTTTAGGACGCAGATGAACGCAGATAAACAGGATAAGGAATTTAAATATAGGGAATTAACTGCGAAAAGCAAAAACAAGCCTGCGGACAACCACAAGGGTTGTCCCTACATTGTAGGGACAGGGTTTATCCCTGTCCGCAGACCTCCAATCCCTGACCACAGAAAAAAATCTTGCCAATCTGCGTTTATCTGCGTCCTAAAAACAGAGGAGAATTGAAAGGAGATAAGATGGAGATTGAACTTTTATCTATCACTGAAGGCGCCGAGGAATTGATAGAGAGGGCAGGAAGAATATCCCATCTATCTTCCGGCAAGGGAGATAGGGAGAAGTTTATAAAAATGCTTATAAAAAGAGGACACCACTCTGTTTTAGAGCACGCCTCCGCCAGCTTTCGAATAAAAGGTGTGTCAAGGGCTCTCACCCACCAGCTTGTTCGACACAGACTTGCCTCATATACGCAGAAGTCACAGAGATATGTGAGCGAGCAAAACTTTGACTATGTTGAACCCAGATCTATAAAAGAGAAAAAGGACGCCCACCTTATATTCATAGAGTTTATGGAGAAGGCAAAAGAGACCTACTCCAGACTAAAAGAACTTGGGCAGAGAAACGAGGATGCCAGGTTTGTCCTACCTAATGCAGTCTGCACCGAGATAGTGGTTACAGCAAACCTGAGAGAATGGCGTCATATCATAGAACTTCGGGGAGTCAAAGGTGCACAGTGGGAGATAAGAGATATGACAATAAAAATTCTCAAAATTCTAAAAAAACATACACCAACAGTCTTTTTTGATTTCGAGATAGATGAGAAAAACGCTGTCGCTCAATGCAAAATGCAAAGTGCAAAATGAAAAATGCTCTTTTTTTAGGACCCCATTAAATAATGTAACGATAAATATTAGAGCGTTCTTGAAATAGTTCTATTTAACGGGGTAAACGCAGATTGTAGGGGTAACCCGTGATGTAAGGGCAAATCCTAAACTCTAAATCCGAAATCTTCACCCCGTTAGATACGAAGTTATCTAACGGGGCAGGCAAATACAGATGACCAAAATACAAAATTCAAAACCAGCATAATTAGGGACAAATACTAAATCCGAAACTCTAAACAAATCCAAAACCCAAAATACAAAACCAGGATAAAATAGAAAATAAGTTTTGAACATTGGAATTTAGGATTTTGAAATTGTTTAGGATTTAGATATTAGAATTTAGAATTTGTCCTTAATGGGCAGGGGCAAGCCCTGCCCCTACAAGCCTATATCATTCAGGTGTCAGGGTTAACAAGGATAAAGGA
>CAYRBN010000107.1:0-3367 GCA_964422625.1 uncultured bacterium
ATTAGATTTGGATATCCATTCCGTGTAGTAACGTAGCTTTACAGGCTGTGCAAAAAGTCAATTTACGGGGTCTGCGGACAGGGACAAGCCCTGTTCCTACAATGTCCGCAAGGTTATTTTTGCACAACCTGTTTATCTACGCAAAAAACGAATTATTTACTGGACACTGATTTAAGCGGGTTAGAGCATGTTTGTTATTGGTACCGCGGGCCATATTGACCATGGCAAATCTGCCCTTGTTTTAGCGTTGACTGGTATAGATCCAGATCGCTTGCCCGAGGAAAAGAGACGAGGTATGACTATTGACTTAGGTTTCGCCTGGTTTTCACTCTCCTCTGGGGACAAGATAGGCATTGTTGATGTGCCTGGACATAAAGATTTTATAAGCAATCTGATCCCTGGAGTAGGGGGGATTGATGCTGCGCTTATAGTTATTGCTGCTGATGATGGATGGATGCCCCAGACAGAGGAGCATGTGCAAATCTTAAATCTCTTTGATATCAAACATGGCATCATTGCCTTAACCAAGGTTGATCTAATTGATGATTCTCAGTGGATAGATTTAATAGAAGATGATATTAGAGGCAGACTGGATGGGACAGGATTATCTGATGCACCCATAGTTAGGGTAAGTGCCAGGGAAGGAACCAACATCGCCGAATTAAAAAGAGGTATTGAGGAACTGGTTTCAAAGATAACCCCGAGAAGGGATATAGGTAAACCACGCTTACCAGTAGATCGTATCTTCACTATAAAAGGAAGCGGAACTGTGGTAACCGGAACCCTTATTGATGGCTCTCTATCACAAGGTGAGAAGGTGGTAATCTTCCCTAAAAATTTGCACACCCGCATTAGAGCTTTAGAAATCTACAAAGAAAAGACAAACAGAGCGCAAGCTGGCACAAGAGTTGCCCTCAACCTGGTTGGATTAGAGAAAAAAGAGATCAAACGAGGTGATATCATCTTTGGAGGAGAAGAGCAGATCAGATCCAGTAGGATTCTTGACATTAAGCTTAAACTTGTCTCCCGGCTAGCTAATCCTTTGAAAAGTAATACAGAACTCGTAGTATATTTAGGGACAAGGGAAATCCTGGGCAGAATAATATTGCTTGGAGCAAAAGCTCTCGAACAAGGGAAATCAGCCTTTGCCCAACTCCGCCTTAAAGAGCCGGTAGCGACCCGTATCGGGGACCATTTCATCATCAGAAAGCTGTCTCCGGCAGAGACTATCGGAGGTGGAACTGTAATTGACTCTCTTGCTAACAAACATAAATTCAAAGAGATAGACAATGTCATCTCCTTTCTCCAGAAAAGGATAAATTCTAAAATAGAGGAATTGATACTGACAGAATTGGGTAAGAACAGGTATATGGAGGAAGAGGATCTCCTGATGGCAAGCCACTATTCATCACAAGAGGTTAGAAATTGTGTAAGATTATTACAGGATAAGAATAAACTTATCGTGGCTGGTTCATGGGTAATTGATTTAATGCATTGGAAGAAGCAGATTGACGAAGCTCTGGATATTCTGTCTAAGAACCACTCGCTTCACCCTTTGGAAAAAGGTCTCCCTCAGGCTGTATTGCAAAGTCGTTTAGATGTTCCTGCTCAGGTTTTTAGTCAGTTTATTATATCTCTAACTGGCTCAGGAAAGATAGTTCGTAACGAGGATGCTATTGCTTTGTTTACGCACAAGCCACGGCTTTCCCCTGACCAGAAGATAACAATCTCAAGAATCTTGAAACTTTTTGAAGATCGCAAATCTAATCCGCCAACAAGAGGAGAATTGTCTGCCCAAATACCGAGCAGTGAAGAGATAGTTCGGTTTATGTGCCAACAGAATACGCTCGTTGAGTTGTTAGAAGGGATATTGTTGGAGCATAAGCACTACCAGAACATTAAGACCGAGATAATTAACTTTCTAAGAAGTAATGGCTCCATTTCCATCCAGCAAGTAAGGGAGCTTTTTGGACTTAGTCGAAAATATATCGTGCCACTTTTAGGCAAGTTAGAGAAAGAAAAGGTGATACGAAGAGAGGGAGATATTAGGGTTTTAGTATAGAGGTTCACTTCTCCATCACCTTTGCGGTAAGCTCGCCTTCACATACAAGTTTATCCTCAACGAACGCCTTGCCCTCCATAACGCAGAAGCCGTCTCTGTATTTTGTCAGTTTGAGTTCGCTCCGAAGGACATCGCCCGGAAAGACAGGTTTTCTGAACTTGACCTTGTCTATCTTTAGAAAATATACAACCTTATTCTTTGGGTCATCTACCTTTTTTAAGAGGAGAAATCCCCCAACCTGTGCCATAGCTTCCACAATAAGAACGCCTGGCATTATAGGATGCCCAGGAAAGTGTCCCTGAAAGAACGGTTCACCCATTGTAACATTCTTAATCCCAACAACCCTCTCATCTGTAAGTTCTACTATTCTATCAACCAATAGAAAGGGATACCTGTGCGGCATTATTTTCTGTAACTCCTTTGTATCAAACATAGTTACCTCCAGGTGGCTTTTTAGAAGTTTTGCAAAATTCACATTTGCAATATGGCCGGATTTAAATGCAAGTATACTTCCTGCTACATAATATCCAAGAAGCGAAAGATCACCGATAAGGTCGAGAATCTTGTGCCTCACAAACTCATCTGGAAATCTCAAGGAGACAGGGTTGATAGGCCCATTATCTCCAAGGACAATCACATTATCTGGAGCGCCTCCCATACCCTGTCCTTTCTCTCTAATCTCCTCTATCCAGGAATGAAAACAGTATGTCCGTGCAGGTGCAATCTCTTTTTCAAATACCTCTGGACTGATCCTGAATCTCCTGTATTGAGGCGTGGGATAGGGACGGCCATAGTCTATATAGAATGAGACATAGAAGTTTTCAGAAGGCAGGGCAATTATATCTCTATCATCTTCCCTGTGGACAAGAGATTTTCTCATGGTCATAACCTCTCTTTTTTTATCAAGTTGAACCATCCCCGCATCTTTTATAATCTCTACAAAACCAATAGCACTCCCGTCAAGGGCAGGTATCTCATCTCCATAAATCTCGCATAGACAGTTGTCTACACCCATACCATAAAGACTGGCAAGAAGATGTTCTACGGTCAGGACTTTTTCACCATCATAGCTAAGGATAGTATTTCCCCTGATTGCCTCTGCAAATCTGATATCTGCCTTAATTCGGGTCTTGTTTTTCAAGAATGAGAGTCCAGTATCAGGAGGGGCTGGATGGAGGAAAAGAGATGATTTTTCTCCTGTATGAATACCGATCCCTTCAATTTGAACCTTTTTTTTGAGTGCCTGCTGTTTCATAATCAGGTGTCAGGTGTTAGGTAAGAAGTAGTGAGTAGTGAGTAGTGAGT
>CAYRBN010000107.1:3467-4611 GCA_964422625.1 uncultured bacterium
AGTAGTGAGTAGTGAGTAGTGAGTTAGGTGTTAGGTTTCAGGTCTTTGGTCTTCGGTCTGTGGTCTGTAGTCTGTAGTCTGTGGTCTGTGGTCTGTGGTCTGTGGTCTCTACACTTGCTATCAACTCCTCTCTTTGGACTGGAATTACACCCACTTTGCCAACCTCTATTCCAGCAGCATAGCTTGCTATGAGGGCGGATTCGTATATATCCGCACCCGTGGTTAGAGATAGTGTCAGAGCAGAGATAACCGTATCCCCTGCGCCTGACTCATCATGCACCTCTACCATTGCTTTATGGGAAATTATTCTCTTGCCCTCTTCTCCAATCACAAGCATACCATCCCTTCCAAGTGTGAGTACAAGGTTTTTGCATTTAATCTTCTCTCTCACTGCCTCTGCTATTATCTCCTTCGGAAAGCTGGACACAAATTTTTGCCCTGTTGCCTTTTCTATCTCTCTCTTGTTAGGCTTAAATATTGTTACATCTTTATAATCAAAGAAATTATCAAACTTTGGGTCAACAGATATGATAGAGCCTTTGAAATAAGTTAGTATCTGTTTTATAAGCTCTTTATCAAGAAGTCCTTTGTTATAGTCCTCAATTAAGACCGCATCAATTTTTCCTCTTTTCTCCATTATAAAGTCCCAGAGCTGGTCTTTTACGCTTCCCTCTATCTCACTTCTGTTCTCCTTATCAATCCTTACAAGTTGCTGGTCTCCTGCAATAACCCTTGTCTTACGGGTGGTTGGGCGGTCTCTGCAAGAGAATATCCCATTGTTATCTATTCCCATCTCTATAAGGAGAGTCTTCATAGTTTCCCCTGCCTGGTCATCTCCCACGACACCAGCAAGGATTGGTTGCCCACCCATAGAGAGAATATTGGCTGACACATTTGCTGCACCGCCAACACCGACAGTCTCCTTTTCCACATCTATAAGTGGTACAGGTGCCTCTGGTGATATTCTCTCAACCTGCCCCCAGAGATATTCATCAAGCATCACATCCCCGATCACAAGGATCTTTTTACCAGCAAAGTTTTCTATATGTTTTATAAGGTTCACGGTTGACAGTTGCCGGTTGACAGTTAACGGTTCACGGTTCACGGTTGTTAGGTGTTAGAGTTAACAAGGATAAAGGATAAA
>CAYRBN010000108.1:0-4608 GCA_964422625.1 uncultured bacterium
ATAAAGGATAAAGGTTAAAATACCCAATAACCAATAACTAATAACTAATAACCAAGTTACAGGACAAAGAATCTTAAATAGTAATATACAACAGGTGCTGTAAATAAAATTGAATCAAATCTATCAAGAACCCCACCATGTCCTGGAATCGCTTTTGAGACATCCTTCAGGTTTGCATCCCTCTTCAATAAAGATTCTACAAGGTCCCCTACAAGTCCGGCCGCATAACCAAGAATACCAAGAATAACTGTATCTATTACAGATAGATATGGTGCATATAAAATACGCATTATAAAGAGTCCAAAAGTAGCAGCTATACCACCCGCAACTGCCCCTTCCCAGGATTTTGCGGGACTGACCCGCCTCAATAGCTTATGCCTTCCAAATTTACTGCCAACAACATAGGCGGCTATATCCCCTGTCCAGGCTATGACAAATGGTAACATTGCATAAGAGAGACCAATACTATAGTCCCCCCCAATATGTCTTGGAATCTCTCTTAAAAGAATAAGATGGCTGAGCAACCATCCTGTATATACTATCCCAAAATATGTGGTTGATATATGATATATTGCCCGATCAGAGTCCACCCTTGTCAGCTCAGATATTGAGAGAATGATAAAGAGAATTGTGATAGTGGCAAGGGTAAAGATATAACTTGCGAAGTAGGCATTTAGACCCAGAATAAGGGATGCAAGAATACCGAGACTCTTATAAGGACGAAGTCCCTTTACATCGAGGATTCTATAAAACTCGTAGCTTGATATAAATATACCAAGTTGTATCAGGATAAGAAAAGGCAACCTGCCTTCATCAGCTATCAAAATAAGTGCAGGGATGAACAGACAGCCTGTTATTACCTTGTAAAATAGGTTGCGATTCATATCTTCCCAAACCGTCTCTGTCTCTTCTGGTAGTCAGATACAGCCTTAAGGAGTAATGATGGGGTAAAATCAGGCCAGAGGGTTTTTGTAACCCAGATCTCTGTATAGGCAGATTGATAAAGAAGAAAGTTGGAGACCCTGTACTCTCCAGAGGTACGAATAAGAAGGTCAGGAAATGGAACATCAGGTGTGTATAGGAATTGAGAGAATGATTCCTCGTCTATTTTTTGGGAGGGAATACCATTATCTATTATCTTCTTGATAGCATCCACAATCTCCTGTCTCCCCCCATAAGAAATAGCAACGAGCAGTGTCAACCCATCACAGTCCTGCGTGAGATTCTCTCCCCATTTCATAATCTTTCTGATATTATCAGGGATATTATGAAACCTTCCAGTAAACCTCATCCTCACATTATTCTTTAAGAGCTCGGGGACCTCCTCTTTTATCACTTCTCCGAATAAGTTCATAAGAAAAACTACCTCTTTGTCTGGACGCATCCAGTTCTCTACTGAGAAGGCAAATATTGTCAGATAATCAATCCCTAATGTTCCACAGGCTTTAACTATCTGTCTTGTACGTTCCACCCCCTGTCTGTGTCCCTCATATCTCGGCAAGTTATGTCTCTCTGCCCACCTTCCATTCCCATCCATTATGATAGCTATATGTCGAGGTAGTTTATTCCTTTCTATACCGTATCTTTCAGGGTTTAATCTCATTGGTATCCGATGAATAATTCTTTGGGAACTAATTATCCCAAATAATGCATAAAGCCACAGAATAACACAGAATTTCACTGAAATATCATAGATGTACATAAAAAGCCATCCTTCACCTTTTGGGTGAAAATAGATTTTTCAAAGATTTAATCTATTTCTGTGTTTTTTCCTGCCCCGCACCTATGCATAGGTGCGGGGTGAATGAAGTTCTGTGGCTAACGCATATTCTGGGATTATCCTTCCAATATCTCCTCATCCTTTGCCTCCAATATCTCCTCTATCTCTTTTATATAAGAGTCTGTCAGTTTTTGTATCTTCCCCTCTTCTCGTTTTGCCTCATCCTCTGATACATTTTTTCCCTTCTTTTCCTCTCTAATTGTCTCCATTGCTCCTCTTCTTATATTCCGTA
Organism: uncultured bacterium; assembly: GCA_964422625.1. Lineage (GTDB taxonomy): Bacteria > Hydrothermota > UBA3073 > UBA3073 > UBA3073 > CAYRBN01. The sequence continues at coordinate 2,013 of CAYRBN010000108.1, forward strand.
CCGCAATCTTATTTTCTTCACCTATCCTGTGGACAAGTTTTGAGAGAGCCTGTCTTGATTCCTCTGTAAGTGGCGGAAGGTTCAGTCTTATCACGCTTCCATCAGAGGATGGCATAAGTCCAAGGTCTGATTTCAGGATTGCCTTCTCTATATCAGGCAGGGTATTCTTATCCCACGGTTTTATCAACAGTTGCCTGGGCTGTGGGGTTGTTATGCTTGCAATATGAGAGACTGACACATCTGTTCCATAGGATTTTACCTTGATGTTCTCTATAAGGGCTGGATTGGCTCTGCCTGTACGTATTTTCACAAGTTCAGTTCTTAAGACCTCTACTGTTCTTCGCATTTTGGCCTTTGTATCGTTATATAACTGGTTCTCCATCAACCCCCCTCAACTCTCAATCACTGTTCCAACAGATCCTTTCTCTAATAAACTCTTCATATTGCCCGGTTTTGTGATATTAAACACCACTATTGGGATATTCTCACCTTTTGCCATGGTGACAGCGGTCATATCCATAACCTTTAGATCTTTCTCTATAAATTTCTCATAGCTTATCTTATCATATTTCCTTGCATCCGGGTGAACCAGTGGGTCTTTGTCATATACACCATCTACCTTTGTCCCCTTTATAATGACATCTGCCTTAAGTTCAATGGCCCTCAACACAGAGGCAGTATCTGTTGTAAAGTATGGACTTCCTGTTCCACAGGCAAAGAGAAGAAGTCTGCCTTTCTCTATATGCCTAATCGCTCTCCTTCTGATAAATGGTTCTGCAACGCTTTTGACCTCTATACCCGACTGGAGTCTGGTCATAACCCCAAGATTTTCTATCAAATTCTGTAGTGCAAGAGCATTCATAAGTGTGCCGAGCATACCCATATAGTCAGATGTAATTCTGTCAATCCCCTCGTGTGGAGTTTCAGCCCCTCTTATAAAGTTGCCTCCACCTACTACGACACCAAAAGAGATTCCTCTGTTATTTAGATAAACTATCTCCTCTGCAATTCTCTTCAGTTGCAGAGTATCTATACCAAACTGACTCTTTCCCTGGAATATTTCTCCAGAGAGTTTCAATATGACCCTTTTCATAATTTCCTATCCTCCAACCTTAAATCTGGCAAATCTCTCTACATTTATGTTTTCTCCAAATTTTACTACATGTTCTTTTATAAGATCTCCTATAGAGATCTCGTGTCTCTTTATAAATGCTTGTTCAAGAAGACAGACCTCCTTATAAAAGTTTTCCATCTTACCATCTACAATTTTTGGTATAATCCCATCAGGTTTTTTGGACTCTCTTGCCTGACACTCATATATTGCCTTCTCTTTCTCTATAGTTTCTTGAGGTATATCCTTTCTTTCAATCCATCCTGGATTTGATGCTGCTACTTGCATTGCAATATCCCTTGTAAGATTCTTGAACTCCGGGGTCCTTGCGACAAAATCTGACTCACAAGTAACTTCTACAAGGACTCCGAGTCTTGCACCAGGATGGATATATGCTTCAACCATCCCCTCCTCTGTCTTCCTTCCAAGTTTTTTCTCTGATAATGCAATTCCCTTTTTTCGGAGAAGTTCTACTGCCTTCTCAATATCTCCATCACACTCGACAAGGGCATTTTTACAGTCCATAATACCTGCCCCTGTTCGCTCTTTTAAGTCTACTATAATATCTCTTGGTATATTCACATGTTCCTCCTTCACCAGGTCATTGGGTTATTAGTTATTTGTTATTAGGTTATTACTCTCTTACGCCTTACGCCCTACACCTTACGCCTTACTCACTACTCGCTACTCACTACTGCACTATCTCCCCCCCTTCTCCCTTCAAGAACTGCATTGGCAATTGTTTTTGTGATTATAGAGATGGACTTTATGGCATCGTCGTTTGCAGGAATTGGGTAGTCAACGGGTGTCGGATCTACATTCGTGTCAATTATTCCTACAACAGGTATACCCAATTTCTTTGCCTCTCTTATAGCATTTTTCTCTTTTCTTATATCACATATATATATCATATCTGGAAGATTTTCCATATCCCTTATCCCATAAAGATTCTTCTTCAATTTTAGAAGTTCTCTCTCCAGACTAATTATCTCTTTTTTTGTCAGGTCTCCAAATTCCTCCTTTTCAATTTTCTCTTCAAGACTCTTCATCCTATCTACTGTTTTTCTTATAGTAGAGAAATTTGTCAGTGTCCCGCCAAGCCATCTATTAGATACATAGAATACCTCTGCCCTTTCAGCCTCTTCCTTTATGATATCCCTTGCCTGTTTTTTCGTTCCTACGAAGAGGAATGTCTTGCCTATTCTTATATTTGAGCTAACCACCTCATAAGCCTTCTGTAAGTATTCTATGGTTTTTTTTAAGTCTATGACATAGATACCTCTCCTTTCTGTAAGTATGAAAGCCCCCATCTTTGGGTTCCACTTATCTTTTCTATGTCCAAAGTGAACACCAGCCTCAACCAGTTGTTTAACTTTTATCTCCTCCACATAACCCCCGGGTGAAATTCATATATCCAAATGTCAAAAGCAGTAATTAGTTACCGGTGAAAAAATGCTAAAACCACAATCAATAGCGATATTCCTT
>CAYRBN010000109.1:0-4608 GCA_964422625.1 uncultured bacterium
TCCCCAAACACCTCTGCGGAAAATATGTAGAGATCACTCTCCTTCCATCCATTCTCTTTAAGCCCTGCCTTTATTGAGACCTGCTTCAAGAAGGTCTCTCTGTCCCACCCATACTCTTGTGCCACCTGTGGGAGTAGAAGCCCACTGTAATATCCCTGCATAATATAGAGCCCATGAGAGCCGACTCTGATCTCTTCTATATCTCTTATCTTCTTTAGCGGTGATAGAACAGATATCTCTATCTCTATCTCTCTAAGTTCTTCTGTGGTCAGCTTCTGGAATCTGGGATCAGAGATTGCAGCCTCCCTTGCCATCTCATTCACGGTTTCAAAAAGAGGCTTTGCTGGATGAATAGAGCCTATACATCCCCTTAACCGCCCTCCCTTTTTTATCGTGACGAATGCCCCTCTCTTCTTTCTTAATAGAGGAGATACACTCTCTACATCAGGAAGTGGATTGCCACTTGTTGCATTCTCTATAGACTTTCTTGCAATCTCAAGTAACCTCTCTTTATCATCCTGTACAAGTCTATTCTTTCCCTGATAGATAACAAAACTTGAATACCCAACCACATATCTATCAGGAGACCTTACACCGGTAATGTCGCCAGAGTTTGTGATGCCTGTCAGTTCTATATCTGTTGCACCAAGTCCTTTACAAGTAAGCATCACAGTTGTTATAGGACCATACCCACAGGCTATATCCGTCTCAGCAGTCGCCAGCGAGTGAAACCCCTGCCAATCAAACTCCTTTATAAGATCTACCGCAGAGCGGACCTTCCGAATACATTCATCATAGTCATTACCGTGATAGAGATCAGATGATGCCACAAAGAGAAAGTTCTCATCTGATATAGAGATAAGGGCATTGGCAAGTTTTTTTACCATTTGCATAGACTGATTACCCATAAGAATTGGAACCAGTTTGAAATCTTTGAGAAGATATTGAAGAAATGGGACCTCTACCTCAACTGAGTGTTCAGGTCTGTCCGCAGATTCAACCCATTTAACAGAATTCAGAACTTGCCCAAGTTTTTTTGTAACCCGTCTGTCAATCTCTATATCTCCGAGTGGGGTGCTAAATTGTCCCTCTAACTGAACACTTATACCATCAAAGTATGCATGATGTGAGGGGGCAATCACCACCACGGTTTTATAGGTTTTCCCAAAAAGATAAGAGAAAGCAGAACCCGCGGTCTGTCCAGAAAATGTATATCCTGCATGTGGACATATAAGTCCTGCTATCTTCCCTTCAATATCTATATTAGAAGCATTATCTATAAATCCCTTTATGACGGCTCCTAACTCTCTACTATTGTAGGGGTAGAATGTTCCCGATACAGATGGCTCCCTTGTATACATAATATGAATTATGAATTATGAGTTATGAATTTCATCCTTCATCCTTCCATTTTCATCCTTCAAATCATGCTCCCACAATCTCTTTAAGATGTTCTTTTGCCTGGATGTTATCAGGGTCTATCTCCACTGTCTTTTTGAAATATTCCCTTGCTTTATCCAGCTGATTGAGACTTTTATAAGCAATCGCTATGTTGTAGTATATCTTAGGGTCAGTTGGCAACAACTTGAGCACCCTTTTCCAGGTCTTTATTGCCTCCTCATATCTTGATGAGAGAAAGTTAAATTTTGCAACCTCAATAAGGTCCTCAAGTTCTGGCTCTTTCTTCATACTATCTCCCTCAGTCTCTCTATATCCTTAATCTTGCCCAAAAGGACCAGTGTGTCTCCATTTGCAAGCTCATCCCTGGCGCTGGGGGCAATTATGATATCTTGTTTGTATGTTGGCTCTCCATGGGCATCCATCTCCGGAATCTTCTGTTTTATTGCTATAACTGTAGCACCATACCTTGCCCTCAAGTTTATCTCCCCAATTGTTTTTTTTCTAAAGATCTTAGGAATAGAGATCTCCACTATAGAATAATCCTTTGATACAGATATGTAGTCAAATATACCAGGTGAGGCAAGGGATTCAGCAAGCTTCACCCCCATATCCCTTTCAGGAAAGACAACCCTATCTGCTCCTATCTTTGCAAGTATCCTCCCCTGAAGTGGATCAGTCGCCTTTGATATTACCATTGGAATGCCAAGTTCCTTACATATCATCGTTACCAGAATAGATGTTGATATATCCTCTCCCACTGCCACAATGGCTGCGTCTACATCCTTAAGCCCTATTTTCTGTAATGAGGATATATCAGTTGCATCCAGCTGAACTGCCACTGTGGCAAAATCTGATACGACTCTGACCTTCTCCTCGTCAGAATCTACTGCAATCACCTGAAATCTTCTCTTTGTAAGCGTCTTTACGACTGTACTTCCAAATGTTCCAAGCCCTATCACTGCAAACTGTTTCATGTCTGCCCCCCGGTCAAAGGAAAAAGGAAAAAGGAAAAAGGAAAAAGGATAAAGGTTAAAGGATAAAGGTTAACGGATAACTGATCACCGATTACTGCCTACTTTCTTACATCCTACGCCCTACGCTCTACGCCCTACTCACTACTTGTCAATACACCTCTGTGCTGCCTCAAGAACTTTCAGCACCTTCAATGCCAACTCTCCATCAGATAAAGGGGTCTTCCTTTCCTGGATGCAGTTGATAAATTCTCTGCATTCGATAGAGAGTGGCTCTCTTGTGTCTATTTTGGGAATAAGTATATCTCCACTCCGTAGGGAGGTTGCCTCACCAAAGTTTGTAAACTGAGGGGTGAAATCAATCCCCTTATCATAAAGCCTTATCTTTTCTGCTTCCATATCATCAAATACAGCCATCTTTTTGTCGCCCACGATTGTAAATTTTCTGATCTTATGTGGGTCAAGCCAGGATAAATGTATGTGAACAAGCACATTCCCTGGAAAAGAGAGTGTAAGGAAAACCACATCAGGGACATCTTTTATAAGATAAGATTTTCCAACCGCCATCACGCTTAGGGGTTCTTCTCCTAAAAGATAGAGGATGACTGATACATCGTGTGGTCCAAAGCTCCATAAGGCGTTCTCATTAGTGCTCACCCTTCCAAGATTGACCCTCTGTGAATATATATATCTTATGGTCCCAAGTGTCCCCTCATCAACATATTTTTTAAGCATCTGGACTCCTGGGTGATAGAGAAGGAGATGTCCGACCATAAGAATAAGATGCCTCTCTTTTGCAAGAGCTACAAGCTCTTTTCCATGTTTGAGTGTGAGGGCAAGAGGTTTTTCCACAAATACATCCTTATTATGCGATAAGGCAGATCGGACAAGCTCATAATGTTCACCCCCACCCGCGGCTATAACAACCCCATCAGATGAGAGAATTAGTTTCTCCACACTCCTGGTAGTCTCTATATCTCTAAACCTTGCCTTTATCTTCTCAAGTTTCTCCCCGTCCCGGTCACAGACCATTCCCAGCACCCCAAGCTCTCTAAAATTCCTTATGAGGTTTGGCCCCCAATGCCCAACTCCTATAACACCAATCTTCATAATTATCTCCCCTTTTTAGGACGCAGATTTTCGCAGATTACCAAGATTCTTTAAGTGGAGCAAGATGCTCCACCTGTTACTATGGACATCAAGAGCCACTGCCCCCATAAATTTGCAATTTTCAATTTTCATTTTGCAGTGGAGCGAAGCGACATCCACTCCACCACCCTCAAAAGTCCATCCTTAATCTGGGTCTGCGGTTTCCATCCAAGCTCTCTCTTTGCCTTTTCAATAGAGAGACAATTAGAGTTCAGTTCACCAGCCCTTAAGGGTTGAGAGACTCCCGCAGTATCATCCCCTACTATCTTTTTCAATAGAGAATAAAGTTGTTCAACTGATGTGGTCCTACCAGTGCCTATGTTTATAGTCTCGTTTTTCCCCTTGTCCATACAAAGGATGGTTGCTCGGACGACATCTTTGACATATAGATAATCCCTCTGGGGTTTTCCATATCCATACAGCACACAGGGCTCTTTGTGCAGCATTTTCTGTATAAATATTGAGACAACCCCAGCCTCTCCACAAGGGTCCTGCCTTTCCCCATAGACATTTGCATATCTCAAGATAGTGTAGGGTAGGTCACCCCCAAAAAGCTTTATATAGAGCTCAGCTGTAAGTTTTGCTATTCCATAAGGGGATAAGGGTCTTTCAGGGTCTCCCTCTTGTGCAGGTAACTGGACATCACCATATATCACACCGCCTGATGAAGAGAATATAAATTTCTTCACCCCATATTTTTTGGCTAAGAAAAGAAGATTTAATGTTCCCATTATATTGCTGCTGGCATCCTGTAATGGGTCTTTACAGGACTTTCTCACATCCACCTGTGCTGCAAGGTGAAATAGATAAGAGAATCTTTCCCTCTTAAACAGCTCCTCCACCTCTCCATCCTGAACCTTAATTCTGTAAATGTGGCTATTGGGATTTAGGTTCTCCTCTTTTCCTGTAGAGAGATCATCTATTACAGAGACATTGTATCCCTTCTCTATAAGAGCATCTACAAGATGTGAACCTATAAACCCAGCACCACCTGTAACCAGAATATTAGTCATTGAGTTATTAAGTAATTAACCCAGAATATGCGTTAGCCACAGATTACACAGATTTTCACAGATTGTATAAGAAT
>CAYRBN010000110.1:0-4555 GCA_964422625.1 uncultured bacterium
CCGTCTTTCAACGGGACAGGTCTGTGGTTTTATTAACGCATATTTTGGGATTAATATACAACAAGTCTATTGAATTCTTTCCAGAAGAAGGCAAGATAACACTTATTCCAGGATACGATGGTCTATACGGAGAGGTGAAAATTGGCAAGAGAGAGAAACAGATGACACTATTTAGGTGTTAGTTAGTTAGTTGGTTAGGGGGCTTTACTGATTACCGATCACTGATTACCGATTACCGATTACTGCCTACTGCTTACTAACAACAAGGGGGTATATGAAATGGTTTATTGCAAATGACATAGGTATGGACCTTGGCACAGCAACAACATTAATAAGTGTGAAGGGTAAAGGCATTGTCTTAAACGAGCCTACCGTTGTTGCGATTGATGATACCACAGGAAAGTCAATAGCGGTAGGGGTTGAGGCAAAGAGGATGCTTGGAAGAACACCATCTAATATAAGAGCAATAAGACCAATGAAGCATGGTGTTATAGGGGACTTTGAGATGGTGGAGGAGCTGGTAAGGGTGTTTTTGTCAAAGGTGCAGGCAAGGAGACTGTTTGTTCGACCCAGGGTGGTTGTATCAGTTCCATCCGGGATAACAGCCGTAGAGCGGAGAGCAGTAAGAGATTCCGTGGAACATGCAGGGGCAAGAGAGGTCTATCTTGTTCATGAACCTCTCGCTGCTGCCATAGGCGTGGGCTTATTTGTTGAAGCAGCCTCTGGCACTATGGTGATAGATATAGGGGGTGGCACCACGGAGATTGCAATCATAGCCCTATCTGGTATAGTTAGAAATATCTCTGTAAGGGTGGCTGGAGATGAGATGAACGAGGCAATAATCCAGCATGTTAAAAAGAGGTATAATCTGCTCATAGGAGAGACAAGTGCAGAAGAGGTAAAGATAACAGTAGGTTCGGCTCTACCTGCCTCAAATGAGGAGGATGTGCAGGTTAAGGGAATAGACCTTGTTGCAGGGCTTCCAAGGATTGTAACAATCACATCAGAGGAGATAAGAACCGCTTTGCACGAGCCACTTGGCAGAATAATCTCCGCAACAAGGGATGCATTAGAGAAAGCCCCAGCAGAGCTTGCATCAGATATTGTAGAGTCCGGGATTGTTATGACAGGAGGAGGCTCACTCCTGAGGGGTATTCCCGAGCTTATCTCAAAAGAGACAGGACTTCCTGTAAAACTTGCTGAGAATCCAATTGAGTGTGTTGTCAAAGGTGCTGGTAAGATACTGGACAGCTTTGACCACTATTATAAAATCCTATCAAAGGAGAAGGCAAGATGACCTCTAACAGGATATTTTTAGTTCTTATCGCTATATCAATAGGTCTTATAGTATGGGGCAAAACCGAAACTGGTAGGAGAACACAGCTCTATTCCAGCAGAATAATATCTAATCTTGTAAAACCTATTCACACCCTCACATCAATATCAGATGCCAGAAAAGAGAATAGGCTCCTACGAGAGAGACTTGCAAACCTGACACTGAAGAAGAGAAGACTCACATTCTACAAAGAAGAGAACAGAAAACTTAAAGAACTCCTCTCCTTCAAGGAGAGAGTGCCATATTCTCTTATTCCTATGGAAATCATAGGGTTTTCTCCCCATCCTGAGCAAGGGGTCATTCTTGTTGACAAGGGATCAGCTGATGGGATTAGAGAGGAAATGGTCGCTATAACAATCCAGGGACTTATCGGGGTAGTGAGGAATGTAGAAAGGGATATCTCTTTTGTTCAGACGCTATATAATCCTGGGTTCAGGGCATCTGCAATGAACTCTCGTACCCGGGCACTTGGTATAGTCCGTCATAGGGATGGGTTGGTTATGGACAATATTCCTATTGGTTCACTCCTTGGTATTGGAGACACTGTGATCACCTCTGGTCTTGGTGGAATATTCCCAGAGGGACTGCTTATTGGAAGGATAAAAGAGTTCAGAAAGTCAGAGAATATGCTCTTTTATGTGGCAAGATTGAAACCATTTTCACCAATGCCCTCTGAATATCTCTTCATCATAGCAGAAGTTCCCCCACAAGAACCAGAGCCAGATCTTCCACCACCACCAAAAAAGATTGAAAGGAGACTACCTCCTCCTGAACCAATATTTCCAGAGATCAGGGTGAGGGAGTAAAGCGTAGGGCGTAGAGCGTAGGGGTAACCCTTGCGGTTACCCAAAGAGTAGAGGAGCCAGATATGAAAAAGAAGAGAAAGCCATACGGCTATTGGCGAGATTTTAATAATATCAGAAAAGAGTTGAAAGATATTATTGAGAACGAATATCGTGATAAAGACGGCGATCTGATAAAGAGAAAAGGCGAGTTTCCAACACTTACTGTCTTATGAGAGATAAGGAGACTTCTCCTCTCCTTTGTGGGAAAGGTCTCCTGACCTTGACCATACCGAAGCCAAAGCCTATCTTACTTTATTAAAAATGGAGTGTTAGTTTAGCCTCTATTCCTTCTTGCTTAGTCGCTACACCCAACCCCAGTGCATAATTGTCGTTATTGAATTCAATCAGATGTCCCCATCCCCGTTCGCCCCTTTCTCTGTTGATTCTACTGGCAGATAAAGGTGCATCAATCATTGACCAGAGCGAGGCAAATGTAGCGGTACCGAGACCAACCCAAAACCAAGGTGTTAGTATGGTTTCGTAGTAATAGTAGTAGTAATCTGGAGTATCCACTATATAGCTTACTTCCTCGGTGCCAGCTATAAATACCGTAACCAAACCACCTGCATACAGAACTAATTGACATAATCCTTTAAGGGGTTCTTCATTATAGGCCTGTCCGAGACCCGGTACGAGGAAAGATAGCAAAAACGCTGCTACAGGACTTTTCTCCCCTTTTATTTCCACTTTCTTAGGAGGCTCTTCCTTGAGAGGTTCTTTAGTTATTCTCGTGATATCCTCCATTTTGCAGACGAATATGCTTCCATCCCTTATCTGAATCGTAATGGAAACATTTGGTATTTGCTCAATTATCTGTCCCCGTATCACTGACCCGTCCTTGAGGTAGACAACATCTTGCATTGGTTCTTGGGCAGAGAGACTCGGGACCAAGCAAAAGAGTACCAAGAGAGCACCGAGCGCATATTTTAACATCACAACCTCCTTTTGTTGTTTTTTATCTTTCTTTATTTTCATAATCCCCCCTTTTTATTAGCATAGATTAAATCCGTGTCTACTGAGTGTGCTAATGCTTATTCAGAAATAACTTCCGTTGTTAAATATCTTGGTCTTGCGATACTTTTCCCAAGATCTCTGGGCATTTGTAAGGCAGGACGAGGTAAATAACCCGCCGTAAAGGGGTATGTCTTGCCAATCAATTTACTTCCTTTTCCTTTCTGTTCAATAGCTACATACTTGATATGACTGTGGTCAGGGTATCCAGAGACAATCTCAAGAAAAATAGCATTATCGCTATTTCTGATGTATCTCTTTACATCATTTCCATGAACAAAGTAACCACGCCACCTTTCAGTTTTATCCGAAGATCCCCAGTATATCCATCTGCTATTATCGTTGTCATATACATAATAATGTTCACCATCGGAATCCCAACCATTATCATACGAATATACCCGTATTATTAATGTCTCTACATCTGCTTCATTTAATCCTCTAAATGACCAATACGCCTCAGCACCATCCGTTCCATACGAACTGAGCTCGATCCATGGGTATCCATGAACACGGTGAGGGTCATGGTAATTGCCTCTGATATCATAGTAGCTTCCACTTGCATCTTTCTGCTCATACCAATATGCTTTCATAGTTGTAAATGACCATATATTACCTGTAGTAGTAGAACCATGGTTATCTCTTGCTACAATTTTCCAGTAATATCTGGTGGCATAGTTCAAGGTTCCAGGAATATAAATGGGGAGAGATAGATTAGAAGAGACTACAGGTGGTGGGGATGTTGTTCCAAACGATATATCGTATCTTACAAAATCTCCCGGATCTGGATCCCCACCTGTCCAGTCCAAAACAACATTTATAGATTGTCCTGTTGCACCATCAGCAGGTGTAGGATTGCTTGGTATATAAGGCGGATTATTCGCTGGTTCTACGGGATCTTTCCTGCATCCAGAGAATACAAGAATCAACATAGCTGTTAAGACAACAGCCTTCATGACCAGTATTATACCATAAAAACACCTTTTCATAAGTCCCCCTTTTTATTTGCACGAATTAAATCCGTGCCTACAATTTGGCGGAACTAAAGTTCCGCTACTACATTTCGCCCTGCGCGTTCTATGGGGAACACGCTGGGAGGGGTTGAACATATCTTATCGGATGGGTGAAGAAGCCGATGGTTAGAAGATGTTGAAGTATAAGTCTGGAATTAAAAAGAGGGTTTTTGAGAGGGTATATAAGTTCATTATTTATTTTCGCAAAAGTAAGCTTTTGCACTCCATTTTGGACTGCCCACACTTATTGGGGCTAATAATGGATACGATATAAATTTGATTATCTCCATAAGAATCCATCCTGCCCCCTTATAATAAAAAAGGGGCACTCAGATTGCTCAGCCATCTTT
>CAYRBN010000111.1:0-4492 GCA_964422625.1 uncultured bacterium
GGGATTACACAAGATTATCACAAGACAAGTCAGTAAAGAATTTGCAACAATCAGAGCAAGATATGTTCTTCACCTAAAAGGTGAAAAGTCATATCTTGAAGATTCTTATACAATCTGTGAAAATCTGTGTAATCTGTGGTTAATGCATATTCTGGGATTATGTCTATATCTGAAACCAATCTTAGTCTGTTAAAAAAAGTGGTGCTGGAATATCTGGACAATGAAAACCTCAAGATAGTCCTTTTTGGGTCAAGGGCAAGGGGAGATAATAACATGTCGGCTGATGTTGATCTGGGTATTATTCCAAAAGGTGAATTTGACAAGAGTAGACTTGTTCTTCTGAGAGAGAAGATAGAAAATTTGAATATTCCTTATGAAGTAGATATTGTTGATCTCTCTACTGTTTCAGAAGAATTTAAGAAAGAGGCACTGAAGGAGGCTCTGGTTTGGAAAGATTAGAAATGAGAGGCAGAGATACTCAAAGAGCACTCTCTACACTGAAAGAGATTTTGGATGAACCGTTCTCTCTTATTGTGCGAGATGCGACAATTCAAAGATTTGAATATACCTTTGAATCCCTCTGGAAATTTCTCAAGGCATATTTGAAAGAAAAAGAGGGGATCTTATCCGATTCTCCCAAAGGTTGTTTTAGACGGGCTTTTTCTCTGGATTTCCTGACAGAGGAGGAGATAATGAAATTTCTTGAGATGACAGATGACAGAAATATGACTTCTCATACCTATAAAGAAGAGATTGCTCAAATGCTTTGTCCGAGGATTGGAAAGTATGCAGGATTGATGGGAAAACTTCTTGATAGACTATCCAACAGAATTACACAAGACCCAGAGATTATATAACTTTTCTTGCCCCTGTAGCTCATCAGGACAGAGCACCGGTTTCCTAAACCGGGTGTAGCGCGTTCGAATCGCGCCAGGGGTATATAATGGGCGCTTGGCGCAGTTGGTTAGCGCGTCTGACTTACATTCAGAAGGTCGGGGGTTCGAATCCCTCAGCGCCCATATCCATTTACTGATAACTGATTACCGAATATGGGAGCCATCTCCATTGTGGGAGAGGGCGAATACGGTTAACAGTTGACAGTTCACAGTTGGCAGCTCTCTAACCGTCAACTTTCTCTAACCCTTGAACCCTGAACCGTTTAGAAAAGCTTTCCCACATTTGAGTATGTGTCAGGAGATAACTCCTAACACCACGGGAGACAAAGGTTGTGGAGCAAGATGCTCCACCTATAAGGCGGTAGGCTGAATCTAAGGAAGAAAGTACTGAATGCATTCTTTGCGACTTTGCGTCTTTGCGAGAGAGATTTTTCTTGACAAAAGGGTTAAGATGTGTTATACTAAAGGTGCTATCTACTGTTTACTGCCTACTGCTTACTTACAAAAGGGGGGGGGATTATGAAGATATTTATAGATAGTGCAAATCTTGATGAGATAAAGGAGCTCTCAGAGTGGGGGATTTTGGATGGGGTTACAACAAATCCGAGCTTGCTTTCAAAAGAGGTGAGCAGAATAGGGAAAAAACCAGATCTTATTTTGAAGGAGATATGTAAGATGGTAAAAGGGCCGGTTACAGCAGAGGTTATGAGCAAGGATGCCGATGCTATGCTTGAAGAGGGCAAGAAGTTAAGGAAGGTAGCTGATAATATATGTATAAAAGTGCCAATCTCTAAACAGGGGCTCTATGCAATAAGAAGATTGAGGGATGAGGATATAATGACAAACACCACTCTTGTATTCTCCGCAAATCAGGCTTTGCTTGCAGCAAAGGCAGGGACAAACTTTGTATCTCCATTTATTGGAAGGATGGATGATATAGGTCAGGAGGGGATGGAGCTAGCTGACCAGATTATAACCATATTTGACAACTACTGTATAGAGACAGAGGTTGTGGTTGCATCTGTGAGACATCCAATGCATATAGTGGAGGCAGCACTCATAAGTGCAGATGTCTGCACCGTGCCATACAATATTATACTGAAGATGCTTGACCACCCTCTTACAAATATAGGAATAGAGAGATTTTTGGAGGACTGGGGTAAGGTAAAACCAAAATAGTTTGGGTTAGCCCCGACGATCGTCAGGGCACTCCAATCTCTACCCTGAACAAACGGAGTGCATTAGAGGCTGTGCAAAAAGGTCTGCGGACAGGGATAAACCCTGTCCCTACAATGTAGGGACAACCCTTGTGGTTGTCCACAAGGTTGTTTTTACACGGCCTTATTAGCTTGCTAATGCAAACGAGAAATCACCCTTAGAAAATGCCAAGGAATTAAGGATGATTTATCAAATTTGATATAAAAGTTAGTCAAAAATGAAAAAGGCTTGACATATCAGGGTATATAGTGTATAATACACAAGGTATTGAGAAGCCAGGATGACTAAAAAACCAGAATTTTATAAGATACCTTCGTTTTTGCAAAACCTATTTGAAGAGAAAATGGAACTGTCACCATCAGACAACTAAAGTGTAGGGGAATTAAATGAGTGGTAATATCAGATCGAGAGAAAGATTATTAAAGGGTGATAATTCTAAAATGTTTGGGACAAAAGAGTTTAAAATACTGCAAGGAGATTGTGTAGGATGACATATAAAACTGAAGGCAATAACTACAACTTTAGATTGGAGATAACTAACACTGGAATAGAAAGTGGTTTCTCAATACTGGCTATTGATAAGAAAACCAGGCAGTGTTCAAGTATTAATAATAATTTAAATTTAATACTGAGTGAGCTTGACATTGATGACAGAGACTGTCGCTTTGCTGATTCAAGCTGGGTTTTACCTCATAAATTAGTCAATCATCTGTTTTGTAGAGCAAAGAAGTTACTTTCAGACACAGAATTGCTCAAATTTTTAGAAGACTATTTAGATTTAGACAGGGAAGAAGGTGAATGGGAGAATATATATAGTAGTTGGGCATAACTTTTTTGTCTTTCTTATGAACAGTAATAATCCAGATTATCAAGATGAGATATTGGACTCTATTTAAGGACTTTGATTCGGTTTTCACAAAGGGTTATTGCTTAAACGGCAATAAATGAGTAAATATTGTAAACAGGAGTACGAATTATAGATAAAGAATGGTATAAACCCTAGGGGGAGAATTAGAGGAGTATAAGTCTAAAAAACCATGAGAGAGATAAGTCTTGAAAAGGCTAAAGAGATAATGCAGATGTTCAGGGATAATCCATTAACTGAGCATGAGGAGTTTCTATTTGTTAATCGCACAGAGGAACTAAATATACTTAAGAATACTGGACGGCTTATTGAAAATTCCATATATGGGATTGCAGGTGAAACGGGAAGTGGGAAGACAACGCTTTTTAATCTGTTAAATTTCAGTAATGAGCCAGTTCAAAAAATTATTGTTCATAACACCGAAAAGGGGTCTAATGAGACGATAATAACTGACCTGCTATACAAACTGTGTGCTACTATTTTACAAAATGTTGACCTATCATTTGCCCATAAACAAGCAAGACAGATTATAGATTTTGTTGAACAGGAAGAGCTGAAAGGCAAAGAAGCAGGCTTTAAACTCGGGAAAATTATAGAGGGCGAAAGTAGATGGACAAGAACCGTTATATCCAGAGTCACTCTAACAACAATTAAGAATAAGTTACGAGAGATAATTGAGGCAATTTCTTGCAAGGAAAAGATATTACTATGCATTGATGAAATAGACAAAGAGGTAAAGAAAGATGTAATGACGATTCTTGATTCAATTAAGGATGTACTTATACACAGAAATATTGCAGTGATAGTTGCACTCCCGCAGATTATGTACGATGAATACTGCAAAGACAGAGTTGGTTTACTAAGTGAAGGCAACCTGGAAAATATTCTTAAAGACATCATTCCCTTGCATGGTATGTCCTCTGATGATATTGGGAAACTATTAGATAAGCGTATAAAAAAATTTCCAGAAGTGTTACCCGATGCTGTAAAGGAGGTTGTAATTGATTTTGCCGGTGGAAATCCTAGAGAGGCTTTGCTTTTGTGTCAAAACTCACTCTTGAGAAAGAGGCTTATTATTCCCTACAGAAAAGAGGATTTCGTATTGCAGATAAAGGACATAAAAGACGAAATGCGAAAGTTTCTCTCCACTCGAATAGAGCACCTACGGTTAAGCAAGAGAGAAAAAGAAGTTATACAACTTTTATCCTTGAAAGAGAAGATTAAGAAAAATGAAGTCATTGAATTATTTTCAAGAGAAGCCAATATACCTGGTCCCACCATATATACCGCCATAAAGAATTTACTCAATAAAAAATGCCTTATAGAAACGGATGAAGAATTCTATGAGGTTGATGGTAGAGTAAAATTATATTACAAATATTGTTTATAACGATTATAACGATTATAACGATTATAACGATTATAAATTAATCCCAAATTGTGCGTTAAAAAACCACGAGATTACACAAGATTATCACAAGACAAGTCAGTAAAGAATTTGCAACAATCAGAT
>CAYRBN010000112.1:0-4443 GCA_964422625.1 uncultured bacterium
CGTTGAGAAGGAAAATAAAAGAAATGTATAACAAATCGTTGCACCTGACATTTTTCCGCTGTCGCTCCAAAGTGCAGGTGAACTCAGTCGTTAGACAACTCTATAAGGAGGTAAATGCGTTTCATCCTCTCCTAACAACTCATAAGTTAAAGGGTAATCTTATTTTTTGAACTTTTGAAAGATTTTTCTTGACTTTATATGGTATGTCTATGCAATTTGAGAAATATCGTGAAGGAAGCAGAATATTACGAGAAGATAGAGGCTAAACACCTTAGATGCACACTGTGTCCCAATTATTGTTCTATTGCACATGGTAAAGCTGGACAATGCAGGGTAAGGGAAAATATAGGGGGCAAACTTCATACAACAAACTTTGGTGAGACCACATCAATTGGTATGGACACGATTGAGAAGAAACCACTCTATCACTTTTACCCAGGCAGACTGATTCTCTCAATCTCTCCGAACTCCTGCAATATGAGATGCCCATGGTGCCAGAATGCAGAACTGTCACAGAAAAGATGTCCCACGCACTTTGTGTCTCCAGAAGATATGGTAAGACTTGCTCTTGATAACGATTCATTTGGAATAGCCTATACCTATACAGAACCGTTCACCTGGTATGAGTATATAAAAGAGACTGGCAGACTTGCACGGGAAAATGGTCTCAAAAATGTTCTGGTTACCAATGGAATGATAAATGAGAAACCGCTTATGGAGATACTACCTTTAATTGATGCTATGAATATTGATCTAAAATCTATGGAGGAGCATATTTATAAGGATATAATCAAAGGAGAACTTGAGACTGTGCTTGGAACGATAAAGATTGCAAAAAACCACTGTCATATAGAGATCACAAACTTACTCATACCCGAGTTGAACGATTCAAGAGAGGCTATTAACAAACTTGTTCACTTTGTCAAAGAGATTGGTAGGGATACTCCACTCCACTTTTCACGCTATTTTCCATACTATAAATATTCTAAAACCCCAACACCGTCTTCTACACTCCTTATGGCATACAGAATAGCAAAAGAACAACTTCTCTATGTCTATGTAGGTAATATCGTTATACCAGAGATACCGGACGATACATACTGTCCAGAGTGTGGCAACCGCCTTATAGAAAGGTCATTCATATCAGGAAGGGTGGTGGGGATAACAGACGGAAGGTGTTCAAAATGTGCTAAGGAGGTAAATGTTGTAACAGGTAAGGGGTGTAGGGACAGGGTTTATCCCTGTCCGTAGGTCGGACAACCACAAGGGTTGTCCCTACATTAGACTTGTAATCTTTCAATCGTTACTATGATTTTTCTTCTTCTCATATCACTTGCCTTGCCTCTTGAGAGAGATACGGTATTTACAGGTGATGGCACATGGGGACCCTATCTCCTCTCTCCTTTCATACTGAATGGTTCTCTCAATATTACTCTGAACCGTGAGGTTGTACCGTATTCCATATCAGAGGATAGAGGTATTCTCTTCTTTAACCATCCAATAAGCTCCTCTGACACTGTCAGATGTGAGTATCTCACAGTTCCATTCAAACTGAGAGAGAGATACTTTATAAGAGAAGAGATTACAGATACATCCCACAGAGAGGAGAGACTATTAGAGACCCCAGCAGTCTCTTCCTCTATAAGATTTGGAGGAGAAAAGAGATTAGGTATATCTGTAGGTAGTAGAGATGGGTTTTCAATGGACCAATCAACCCAGATAGCGTTTGAGGGAAGACTTTCAGACAATCTGAGGATAGAAGGAGAACTCTCTGACGACAACCTTCCTATGAGGCCTGGTGGCACTACCCATTCACTGACCGATTTTGAAAAGAGTTTTATAAAGGCAACTGGAAAAAACTACTCACTCATACTGGGTGATATTGATCTCTCTTTTAATCCAGAAGGAGATCCAATTGAGAGAAAACTTAAAGGAGTGAGGATGGATTTCAATCATAAGGCTTATTCTGGTGATATGACAGTGTCCATTGCAAAGGGTCTGCCCAGGAGAGTAGGGTTTGTAGGAAGGAGCGGAAAACAGGGACCCTACATCCTCTCAGACAAGAGTGTTATACCCGGCTCAGAAGAGGTCTATCTGGATAATAGAAGACTGGCAAGGGAGAAAGAGTATGAGATAGATTATCCATCAGGGAGGCTTGACTTTATGCCCAGCCTTCCGATATTAGGTGGAGAGGAGATTGTGGTCTATTTTGAGGAGGGAAATACCGATTATGCAAGAGAGGTCTATGGAGCTAATTTTAGTGCAAATAAGGGGGTTTCTTTAAATATTGGAGTTTTTAGAGAGGCAGATAATTTTGCCCTGGGGGAAGAGGAGAGAAAAATTATTGCCTCAGCAGAGGATTCGGTTGTCTGGCTATCTGCTTCAAGATATGTAGGAGAAAATAACGGAGATTATGTAATGATAGACTCCATATTTGTCTATGTGGGATATAGAAAAGGCGACTGGAATGTCAGATTTACAAAGCGAGAAGCAGGCTCTTACGAATACAATGATCTTCTCGGTGGTTTTGAATATGTGGGTGACGGTATGGGGAGATTTATACCTTATATTCCTGTCACTGTCCCAAAGGCAAATACTCTCTCTATCCTCTCATTAGAAAAAGAGTTTGGGAGTTCAAGGGTCTCAATAAGTGGTCTAGCTTCTCTAAACGAAAGAAACATCCTGAACAGAGACAGGAGACGAATTGGCAAGGCTGGGAATATATCTTATGAGCTCAAAAGGGATATGTATGGACTCAGGGCGTCTCTATGGTCAGAGTCTGATGGATTTCACTATCCTGATAGAAAAGAGGAGTGGGGGAGAGGCTATGATCTAAATGCAAGATTAGATCCCATAAGATGGTTTTCTATCAATGGACATATCAGACAGGGTAGCAGCCCTGAGAGAGGACTGAACTTGAGAATAGGGACTGAGAAAAGAGGGCTCTTATACAATGAGAACAAGAGAACAGAGCTTAGGGAGAGAAGCCTTAAGTTTCTGTTTGGGTTTAAGAATATACTGCCTTATGTGATTGTCGGTGATATGAAAAGGGAGTCTATAAGGGCTAAAAGATACGGAGTAGGATTACAGAAAGGTAAAATAGCACTTGAGATCACTGATGAGACAAGAGATACTCTCTCATACCATCCATGGCAACCTTTTGAGAGGACAAAAAATCTAACTCTAACATCTTCTCTACGAGATATGAAATTAGATATGACATACAGGCAGGGCAAGAGATGGGGAGAAGATATGAGTATATTACTTGGAACACTATCAGGGTCGTTCAATACTAAATATGCAACTGTGGATCTTGCACATCATCTTTCACGAAGGGAGAGAACACTGCATCAGGAATTTTATTATGAGGTGCAAGAGGGAAGGGGTAGTTTCTCAAGAGATTCACTCACGGGTAGATACTATCCTGATGAACATGGTAATTACGAGAGAAAATATATACCCTTCGGTTGCCCACAACTTGTAAATCAATTCTCATTTAGACACACGATAAATATACTCCCAATAGAAGACTACAGGCTCACCATCTCTACACTCAAATCGGGTGAGGGAGATAGAATCTCCTTCTGGCAAAGGGTTCCTGGAGTGAGGGATGAAAACCTTGTCCGTATATCCCTTTCTGCGAAGGATGGTTTTCTTATAACATCTTATTCCAAACAGGATGTGCGAGATGGAAGGACGATAGGATTTACCGTCCAGAGAGAGAGAGAGGTTATGGATGTTGCACTAAACACGAGGCTCTTTGAGATGCCTCTGTCGCTCTCCTGCCGAAGGGAGCAATCTATACAGTCCTATATTGATGGAGAAAGGCTATCAGATGAAATACTACACGAGATACAAACCGGTATTGATTTTCCTTCTTTTAAGAATATAGAGAGTTCTATAACCGCAACACTTGGAGAGCAGAGGATTGCAGATTATCTCTTCTCTCCATCAGCCCCCCTGTCAACGACCCGTTTTATAAGACTCTCCCCATCTCTTTTTTATCATAGAGAAAATAAGAAGGTGAACGCAAAGATTGAAATAACAGATAGAAGGGAACTTGATAGCAAAACATCCTCTGCGATGAGAGCCTTATATCCTGTTGGGATGAGCTATCTTTTCAACCTCTCACTCACACTTCTCCCAAAGGGAAATACGGAATATATTATAGACTATATTGGTAGAAAGAAGGGAAACCACCCGCTTGATAATACAATAGGAATAGAGGCAAGAATGAGTTTTTAATGTCCTTTTACTCTCTTATTCTCATTTCCACCCCTCTATGAGCCTGAAAATGCATTTTTTTTGACAGGATGAACAGGATATTTTCTTAAATCAACTAATAAGCTAATAAGTGTCCGATGAATAATCCCAGAATATGCATTAACCACAGATTTTCACAGATTGTATAAGAATCTTCAAGAATATGACTTTTCACCTTTT
>CAYRBN010000113.1:0-4438 GCA_964422625.1 uncultured bacterium
CCTAAAGTTGAAGGAACTTCAATAGAACAAGCAATTATCCCAGATTATGCATTAAACACAGAGAACTAAATCTACTCTGTGACCTCCCGTCTTTCGACGGGACAGGTCTGTGGTTTATCATATTCTTTCATACTTTTTTTTACAGTACCGGAGGTATTATACAATACACAAGAGAAAATGTCAATGAACTTAAAAAAGCAATCGGATTATGTCAATGTCCACTTTCGATGTTCCCACTAACCATGATGTCCACTTTTAATGTTCCCAAAGTGTCCCCTTTTAAATGTTCCGTAACAGTAATTTTTTTTGACAGGATTAACAGGATTTTTATCTAATCGTGGTGTCAGGAGTTACCTCTTGACACACCATTCGTGTAGATTAGTGAAATTAGTGGATTTTTTTTCTTGACATTTTCTATTTTTTGTATTATAATTGATTTTTGTTGAGTTAATAACCTAGTGATTGAGATGTCATCATATCGGATATTAAACTTGAATAGGGAGTGGACTCCGTTCATTGACCTATACGAGAATGATACCAATTTTTTTCTTGTTCTGGAACTTGCCGGACTGGATAAAGAGGATATAAAAATCACAATTGAAGACGAACAGATTGTGAAAGTCAGAGGAGAGAGAAGAAGCTTGGAGAGAGAGGCTAAGATAAACTATTATAAGGTAGAAATTCGCTCAGGAGAGTTTGCAAGAAATATCCCCCTACCACAGAAGGTTGATGTCCATAACATCCGTATTGAACGGAGAAACGGGATGTTCAAATTGATTCTGAAAAAAAAACTGAAAAGAAAGATTAGGATTATTGAAAAAATATGAAAGAAACCACAGAAGTCACACCTGGATTCACCACCAAGACATTCACCCCGCACCTATACATAGGTGCGGGGCAGGGACACCAAGTTTTTGTTTTTTTTTAATTCTTTGTGTTCTTTGTGACTTCGTGCCTTTGTGTTTTTATCTATTGAATCTCTGGAGGTTAGATGAAGGATGAAATTCCTGATATAATACCAATATTGCCAATGGATGATGTCGTTGTCTTTCCATACCTTCTCGTGCCTATAACAAGGAACGATAAGTCTTCAATAAAACTTATAGATGATGCGCTATCTCATAATAAGATTATAGGCTGTGTTGCAAAGAGGAAGAAGGGAAGGATACATAAACTGGGCACCGCATCACTTATCTTGAGATTCTTAAGAATCCCGGACGGTAGCATAAGGATACTGATCCAGGGGATGGAGAGGGTCCGGATAAAAAAAATAGTGGAGACTAGCCCGTATATGAAAGCCAAAATAGAAATAGAAGAAGAGAAGGAAATCAAAGATATGGAGATTGAAGCACTGACAAGAAATGTTTTAACCATCTTTCAGGAGATAGTCCATCTTGCACCATACCTGCCAGATGAGGTCGCTAAGATGCTTGAAACCATTCAAGACCCTGCGAGACTGACAGATTTTATTGCTGCACAGTTAAATGTGAATATTGAAGAGAAACAGTCTATCCTGGAGACCCTTGATATAAAAGAACGGATGAAGAAACTCCTTCCAGTGCTTATAAAAGAGGAGAGCATACTTCATCTTGGTGAGAAGATTCGCACGGAGGTTAAGACAGAGATAGGTAAGAACCAACGAGAATATTTCCTAAGGGAGCAGCTTCGTGCCATTCAAAAAGAGCTGGGAGAGAAAGATGAGAGGACAGTGGAAGTAGAGGAACTGGAAGGTAAGATCAAGAAGGCAAAACTTCCCAAAGAGACAAAGGAGGTTGCATATAAGGAACTTGAGAGGCTCAGGATGATACCTCCACAGGCTGCAGAATATATTGTTGTAAGGACATATCTTGACTGGCTCATTGCCCTTCCCTGGAAAAAGGAGACAAAAGACAGAATGGATATAGACAGGGTCAAAAAAATCCTTGACAACGACCATCACAACCTTGAAGATGTGAAGGAGAGAATTATAGAATATCTTGCTGTACGGAGACTGAAACCTGATGCAAAGGGACCTATATTGTGCTTTGTGGGACCACCGGGTGTTGGGAAAACATCACTTGGAAAGTCTATTGCGAGGGCACTTGGGCGAAAATTCGTCCGATTCTCACTGGGCGGAGTAAGAGATGAGGCAGAGATAAGAGGACACAGGAGAACTTATGTAGGTGCACTTCCCGGGAGAATAATCCAGGGGATTAGACGCAGTAGATCAAAAAACCCTCTCTTTATGCTTGACGAGGTGGATAAGATAGGGATAGATTTCAGGGGCGATCCTGCATCTGCCCTCCTTGAGGTCCTTGACCCTGAACAGAACTACGACTTCAGGGACCATTATCTGGATGTTCCGTTTGATCTTTCAAGGGTTATGTTTATAACCACTGCAAATGTTACAGACACCATACCCCCGGCACTGATTGACAGAATGGAGGTTCTGAATCTCTCGGGATATGTGAATGAAGAAAAGATGCAGATTGCGAAACGATTTCTGATACCAAAACAGATTAAAGAGAACGGGCTTACAAGAAGAGATATAAGATTTGAAGATGTCACAATAAAACGGATAATAAGTGACTATACAAGAGAGGCTGGGGTTAGAAACCTTGAGAGAGAGATTGCAAGCTGTGCAAGGAAGGTAGCAAAAGAGGTAGCAAGAGGGGTGAATAAGAAGGTAGTTATAAATAAGAAAGTGCTTGTAGACTTCCTTGGTCCTCCAAAGTTCTATCAGGAGGTTGCAGAGATGGGGGGAGATATAGGGATTGCAACCGGACTTGCCTGGACCCGAACGGGTGGGGATATCATATTCATAGAGACTGCAAAGATGTCAGGAAAGAAAGGTCTCCTTCTCACTGGACAGCTTGGTGATGTGATGCAAGAGAGTGCAAAGGCATCTCTATCCTATGTCAGGTCACAGGCAGAACAATTTGGAATAGAAAAGACTGTTTTTGATAAGTATGATATCCATATACACATACCAGAGGGCGCAATACCAAAGGATGGGCCATCTGCTGGCATTGCAATCACTACTGCACTTATCTCACTCTTTTTAGAGAGACCTGTGGACCCAAAGGTTGCTATGACAGGAGAGGTAACCCTGAGGGGAAAGGTTCTGCCAGTTGGTGGTATAAAGGAGAAAGTGCTTGCGGCAAAACGAGCCGGCATTGAAAAGATTATACTTCCAAAGTGGAATGAGAAAGATGTCCAAAAGATACCCGACAGAGAGAAGGAGGGACTAAAATTTCTATTTATAGAAAGGATTGATAAGGCAGTCAAAGAGGCGATGAGGGCGTAGAGCGTAAGGCGTAAGGGAGTAATAACCAATAACTAATAACAAATAACCAAGCTTACTGCTTACTATTTTACCCGGGGGTTCTATGTATAAAATACTACCTGTATTGTTTCTTGTACTTTCCTGTGCGAGAGAGGTGAAACTATCTATTGTGGTGCCATTGACTGGGCCTCTATCAGAATATGGTAAGGACATAGAAGATGGAGTTATGCTTGCCCATAGAGAAGAGCCATCCTCAAAATGGGGAAGGGTGAGACTTATAATTACAGATAATAGAGGAGATATGGAGAAGACAAGGAGTATAATGGAGAGGGTAGGTAAGGATGGCTCAATCATTGGTGTTATTGGTCCTGTAACGAGTCGTAATGCAATTGTCGCAGGGGATATTGCAGAATACTATCAATTTCCCATTATAGCACCTGTAGCTACAACATCACTTGTAACGCTTGGAAAGAGCCACATCCAGACCCTGTCTATCCAAAATTTTTACCAGGGTAGAACACTGGCTCAGTTCGCGATAGATGCTTTGAAATGCCAAAAGGCAGGGATTCTCCTTATGTGGGATATCTACAGTGAGGAGATCGCCCATGCATTTATATCAGCTTTTCAGAAACTTGGTGGGGAGATAGTAGCGATAGAGTTCTATACAAAGGGAGATGAATATTTCAGGGCACAACTTGCAAGTATGAAGAAAAGAGGGGTAGACTGCATACTTGTGCCAGGATACGATGAGGATGTAGAGAGGATAATATCTCAGGCAAGGGGACTTGGTATAGATGTCCCATTACTTGGGGGTGATGGCTGGTTTTCCCCTCGTGTAATAGAGATTGACATGGGGGCAAACTTTTTTGTGACCCCTTTTCTTCCTGATTCAGCCTATCAGTTCACAAGAGACTACCAAGAGATCTACGGAAAACCTCCCACAGATGCTTCATATTTGGGATACCTTGCATATAAGAGACTCATTGAGACTATTAATGCCATAGAAAACCTGACAAGAAAAGAGTTGGCACATAGGCTGATAGCCTTGTCTTCCTCAACGAGGCTGTTCCTGGTGAAGATGACCCAGGACGGTCTTGTCTGTAAAAAGACTGTAGAAATAATTAGTGTCCGGTGAATAATTCGTTTTTTGCGTAGCTAAAGCTACGCTACTAC
>CAYRBN010000114.1:0-4386 GCA_964422625.1 uncultured bacterium
AAAGGATAAAGGATAAAGGATAAAGGAGTAACGACCCAATTACCTAATAACCGATTACCGATTACTCCTTACTGTCTACTGCTTACTGCTTACTGATAAGGGGGGGTTTTATGTATTTTAAGAAGGCCGGTGAGGAAAATACAGAATCTGCACTTCTAATAGCAAGGGATACCGCGGTAAAGAGAGGGATAAAATATGTAGTTGTTGCATCCACAAGAGGAAATACAGGAAAACTTGCCGCAGAGCTCTTCAGGGATACAGATATAAAACTGATAGTTGTCACACATAATACAGGGTTCAAGACAGATGGGGTGCAATCTGTCTCTGATGAGATGAGAAGGGAGATTGAGTCTTGCGGGGCAGTTGTCTATACCGCAACTATGGTCTTACGGGGGATTGGCTCTGCTATCCGTAAGAGTATGGGTTATTCTGATGAACAGATTGTTGCAGATACATTTCGTATGATAGGACAGGGTATAAAGGTATGCATAGAGATATCGGCTATGACCTCTGATGCAGGACTTGTCCCACCAGAGGATATAATCACAGTTGCAGGGACACACAGTGGTGCGGATACAGTCTGTGTTGTAAAGCCAGCCTCATCAAATCACTTCTTTGATATAAAATTGAGAGAGATATTGGCAAAGCCGATTGACTGGTAGCGGTGTCTATGGAAGATGAAAAACTTATCACCAGTGTGCTAAAAGGAGATGAACACTCGTTTGAGATTCTCCTTTTAAGATACAAAAACACTGTATACAATACAGCTTATGGGATATTAAGGAATTATGACGATGCAATGGATATAACACTTGAGACCTTTTATATTGCCTACACCCGTCTGTCATCACTCAAAGAGAAGAGAAAATTTCGCTCCTGGCTCATTGGAATTGCAAGAAACCTTTCCTTTATGAGAGTAAGAGAGGGGAAAAGAGATATATCTATTGAAGAGATGAAAAAGGGCTCTGTTTCCGCACAATTTGAGGAGAATCTTATAAAAGAAGAAATAAAGACGATTGTCCGAAGAGAGATTGAGAAACTACCCCATAGATATAGAGAACCACTTATCATGCGAGAGCTGGATGGGCTTCCCTACGGGAAGATAGCTAATGACCTTGGCATTTCTATTAGCAACGCAAAGGTGAGGGTAACAAGGGCAAGGGCACTGCTTAAGAGTAGGCTTGCAAGAGTTATATGATCCGCAAAGTCCAATGTCGAAGCGGAGGGTGGAGTTGGCAGGAGCAACCTCCCGGTTGCGATTATTATTTTTCGCAAGCAGGAGCTTGCTCCTACCATTGCTCTGACACCTATCACCTGACACCACACCAATAGAAACCAGTAGAAATTTCGTGAGAATTAGTGAGATTAGTGGATGCACTTTTTTCTTGACTTTTTGTTATTTCTATCTTATACTTATGTTAAAAACACTGGGCTGAGTGGGGGAGGGCAGAAAGTATGAACCTAAAGAAGGGAAAAGTGTTAAAACTGTATCCAGAACAAATTGTGGTGGCTATCTCACTCCTGACTACTGAGGAGAAAAAGAAAGTAGCAAGGCTGGTTCCTGATATTGCCAGATATGCACGATTTCAAAGACTTGAAGTAATCCGGGAGAAGAACAAAGATATATCGCCAATAAAAGTTCAATTGGATGTAGATAAATTTATAAGAGCAATACGCACGATAGGCACCTTTTGAAGTTGAAGAATTTTCGAGGAATTGAGATAGTAGCGACAAGACAATTTCTGTATATCCTCTTACCAAGATAATAGGAGATTTCCATTTTGTGGGAAAGCCCCGCCTCTGGCAGGGTGTCCTTGACCATAAAAAAAAGAGCCCCAGCAGTTATTACCGGGGCTCAATCCTGTGGGGCTTCCTCAATAGGCGGAGCTTCCGGCTCCGCACCCACACCCGACCTATCGCAACACCACAATCTTTCTCGTCTCCCTATCGCCTTACTGTGGAGCAAGATGCTCCACAGGGTTGACATTGGACTTCAACGCAGGAGAATCATTTTCTTCGTGTCCTTAACGCCCCCTGCAGAAAGACGGGAGAAATAAACTCCACTATTAACTTCCATCCCTTGTTCATCCCTTCCATCCCAGGACAGGTGATAGGTATCAGGTTTCAGGTCTTGGTCCACAAGTGTCCTGACCAGACTACCGGATATATCATAGATCTTCAGTCGGACAGAGACAAGCCCTGTCCCTACACCCGGTAACTGATAACTGATAACTGTCCTTTCCCTGAATGGATTTGGATAGTTCTGGACGAGGTGAAGAACCTCCAGAATAGGATAGGTTTCCTCTATACCCGTGGGGATTCTCCTGGCATATCTGAGCTCTTCTGCGCCGGACGTCTCATCGTAGTAAGCAATATGAATGTAACCAGCATCATCAATAGCAAGTGAAGTCCAGCCACACCGAACAGCATCATCTACTACCTCAATCTGCCAGACAGAACCATCCCAGTAGGCAAATCTGAGGTCGCTCATGTATTCGGCAGAACTGATGTGTGGACGGTCATTCGCATCAAGCGCCAAAGAAGTATAAAACCCATATCCAACATCCGATTCTACTGTTTCAATCTGCCATGCACCGCCATCCCATCGCACATACTTAACCCCATAATTGGTGCCATCCCAATAGGCAATGTGAGGATAGCCAAGACTATCCAGAGCAATAGAAGAGTATTCGCCCACCCAATCAGCAGTATCCACCCTCTCAATATGCCAGGTTGTTCCATCCCAATGGGCATATTTCAGGTCAGTTGCATTCCTGTCAAAGTAGCTTATATGTGGATTGCCCATGCCATCAAGAGCCATATCACAAAACTTTACCCCATTAATAATACCTTCAATACTATCAACTATCACCGTATGCCAGCCCGTTGCATCTCCGTAAGTATATTTCAGATAAGCCAAATCAGTCGTGGGATAATCCGTATAGGCTATATGAGGATGGTCAGTTGCATCTATTACAATAGCACTATAGACTCCAATATCGGCAAAGTATCCTGAGCCCAGGGCAATTCTTTGCCATGTTGTGCCATCCCACCAGATATACCCCAGTCCATAATAGTAGCCTGGAAACTTAAGCTCGCAGCTGATGTGGGGGTTGCCAAGACTATCAAGAGCAATAGATAAAGGACTCCCCCATGCCAATGTATCAGCAAGTTCAATCCCCCAGGCAGCGCCATCCCAATGCGCATATTTTATGTGCCAATTGTCCCAGTCATAATAGACTATGTGAGGATGACCATCTATATCTACAGCAATATCGCAATAGTAACCTACATCACCAGCAGTATCCACAGTCTCGAAACTCCATTGTCCGTATGCGACCCCTGGTATGATTGCCAGCACAAAGACAATCGCTATGATTGAGGCTAACTTTTTCATCTTATCCTCCTATTTTTGCACAAATTGAATTCGTGCTTACAAGTAGGGACAACCCTTGTGGTTGTCCGATTCTCGGACAGGGATAAACCCTGTCCCTACATGCCCTGCGCATTCCGCTGGAAACACGCAGGGCAGGGCTATACATATCTTATCGGATGGGTGAAAAAGCCAATAAGGGTGAGATGGAGCAGTATGAAACGACTATTTTCCGAAAATAAGAACCTGGTGGGTTGAGACAGGGTCTCTTGATCTAGACCTATACTGTGTAAGCCGTTACGGGTGGGGGGACAGGGGGAAGGGGAGACAGGGAGAGGGGGAGACAGGGAGAGGGGGAGACAGGGAGAAGGAGCGTATAGTAACTTCCCTCTCCTTCGGATAGAGATTCTTTTTCGTATCTAAAAAACTTGAAATTGTTCATCAGTTTCCCGAGACAGGACTTACTGTTATAAAACACCGATATACGCTATCGCTCAATGCAAAATGAAAAATTAAAAATAGAAAATCTGGTCAACCTTTCAATGATCTCCCTATTAGTCAGAGAAAGACCTTCTCCACTGGCTGGAACGATGTAGATAGTTAAGAGAAAAAATAATGGAATAAATAATCACATAAACATATTATAACATAAAAAATTTAGTTTATCAAGAAAAAAAAGAGGAAAAGCACACAGATGGACACAGATTGAATAGATAGGCACAGATTTCAAAAAAAATCTTTATAATAAATTATATCTGTGTCCATCAGTTTTATCTGTGAAAATCTGTGTGCTAATATTAGTTAGCGTGGGACCTTGACCATCGGCATCAGGAGATGCCTCCCACATTCAGTTATCAGTAATCGGTAAAGACCAACATCAAAGACAGTTATTAGTTATTAGTTATTGGTTATTAGGTTATTTCATCCTTCATCCTTCATCCTTCATCCTTCATCCTTTATCCTTTATCCTTTATCCTTGTTCCCCCTGCCACCACATTCTTACACATCAAGGT
>CAYRBN010000115.1:0-2796 GCA_964422625.1 uncultured bacterium
CTGATTGTCTACCGACAGATAAATATGTCCTTGAATGTCTCATTTTAGTGTTCCCTGAGAGGTAAAAAATGCAAACGATGATTAGATAACGATTTGCGTATTTTTACTATGCCTTCAAGGGAAATAGGAAATGGCGACGAAAAAAATGAGAGGGTATGCCCTGAAATGCAGAAATAGACAGTGATTGAAACCAATAACCACCCTTATTTTTGTAATAATGACGAAACTTATAAAATATGGAAAAAGTTATGTAAACGCAATCTATTCCTTGTAAATGATGAATGTCCCATTTTAGCGTTCCCAAAATGTCCCATTTTGACTGTTGCGTAACAATCCCTCATAAAAAGCTTGACAATTGTAAATTTATGTGGTAAAATAGATCTCTATGATAGAGGGGGTAGTTATAAAAAGGTTGAGGCTGATTCCTGATGAGAGGGGAAGATTGATGGAGCTCCTGCGTCAGGACGATGATATATATGAGAAATTCGGGCAGGTCTATATCACTACCACCTACCCAGGCGTCGTAAAGGCGTGGCATTATCATAAGGTGCAATCTGATAATATAGCAGTCATACACGGAATGGTCAAGCTGGTCCTATATGACGGAAGAGAGAACTCAAAAACAGAAGGGGATATAGGGGAATACTTCTGTGGTGTTCATAATCCTATTCTTGTCCATATTCCCCCAGGTGTATATCATGGATTCAAGTGCATATCTGATTATGAGGCAATAGCTATAAACATACCAACAGAGACATACAATTATGAAAATCCTGATGAATATAGGATAGACCCATGCAATAATGATATACCCTATGATTGGAAGAGGAGGGAGGGGTAATGAACTTATTGGTTACAGGTGGAGCAGGATTTATCGGGAGTAATTTTGTAAAAAAGGTGCTCAAGAGAGGTGATATGAACATCACGGTGCTTGATGCCCTCACTTATGCAGGAAATAAGAAAAATTTTCCCTCCAGAGTATGGGATAGTCCGAACTTCACATTTATAGAAGGGAATATACTTGACTCTGACCTTGTATCTCGTATTATCTCCTCACAGGATATGGTGGTTCACTTTGCTGCATATACCCATATAGACCGTTCAATTGACCTGTCTGACCCGTTTATAGATACGGATTTCAAGGGAACACATATACTACTTGAAGCAGCAAAAAGTAGTGCTATAAAGAGATTTGTGCATGTCTCAACATCAGAGGTCTATGGAAGTGCAGTCTATGCACCTATGGATGAGGAACATCCGATAAGACCGCAGAGCCCTTATGCAGCAGCAAAGGCAGGGGCTGACAGATTGGTATATTCCTACTATGTTACATACAATTTTCCATCAGTGATAATAAGACCATTCAATAACTTCGGGGACAATCAATATCCAGAAAAGTTGATACCCTATTTTGTTACGAATGCTATGGATGGCAAATCTCTCCCAATATATGGTTCAGGAGAGAATACAAGGGATTTTTTGTGGGTTGAGGACTGTGTAGATGGGATAATAAAGGCACTTTTAGTAGATGGAATAGACGGAGAGGTGATCAATCTTGGAACAGGGGTTGACTTCTCTGTCCGCTATATTGCAGAAAAGATTCTTGATTTTCTTGGAGAGGATAGAGGTCTTATTGAGAGTGTTGGGGATAGACCCGGGCATGTAAAGAGGTTGATTGCGGATTACAGGAAAGCAGAAAAACTGCTGGACTGGAGACCTGTGGTAGAATTTGATAAAGGGTTAGAGAAGACGGTTGACTGGTATGTAAAAAATAGAGAATGGTGGGGGGAGATAAAAGAGAGAGAAGAATTCAAGGAGTTTGAGAAAAACTGGTACAGTTTTTTAAGGATAAAGGCTACAGATAGTAACGAGTAACAAGTAACGAGTAACAAGTTAGATGTAGGGATTTGATTTATCAAATCCAATGATCCAATGACCAAATAACTAATAACAAATAACTGCCTACTGCTTACTCATAAGGGGGGGGGGTTATGAACTTCCTATTGCTTCTTCTAAGTTTAGGATCTACAAGTATAGACGATTATATTGTCTCGGTAGGTGATACACTCCTGATAACTGTTTATGGAGGTGTCAGTTTCTCCTATCAACAGGGTGTGACATCCAGTGGGGAAATATTTATTCAGCATGTGCCCAGTCCATCGGCTGAAGAGGCACCATTTATTGCCTGGGAGGTATTGGATGTTGTAGATGTTGCTGGTATAGATCTGAAAACTGTCACGAAGATTGTAGAGGATAGATTCACTAAATATTTCAGGGATGTAAGGGTAAATCTCTCAGTAGTCTCATTTAGTGCCAGAATTTATGTAACTGGGGCAGTTGTAGAACCTGGTGCCAGGGCCTACAACCCGGATCTTTCTGGACTTGATTACATAGGGCTATCAGGAGGCCCATCCGAAAGAGCAAATATGAAAAAGGCATATATACGGACAAGGGAAGGAGAAAAATTACCAATCACGGACTCTCCTCCGAGGTATAGTGCAGTAATGGTTCCAGAGATTGGGATAATGTGGTGGCAGGACTATCTTACAATCGCATCTGCAGTTACTGGTATCATAATAACCTGGCTTACGATAACGAGATAAGGGGAAAGGATAAAGGAAAAAGGAAAAAGGATAAAGGCGTAGGGCGTAAGGCGTGAGGAGTAAGGGCGTATGGGAGTAGGGGAGATTAAGAAGTCCGAAGTCCAAGGTCCAATAACCAATAACCAATAACTGATAACCTATGGCTAACGACCCTAATATAAGAGATTATGTCGCGGTGATGGTCAAACGGAGA
>CAYRBN010000115.1:2896-4270 GCA_964422625.1 uncultured bacterium
TATGGCTAACGACCCTAATATAAGAGATTATGTCGCGGTGATGGTCAAACGGAGAAAGATTCTGTTCTTCAATGTTATTACCATTACCCTCCTTGCAGTGGTAATAAGCCTTATTCTTCCCAGGAAATACACCTCTGTTGGGAGGCTTATGCCACCAGTTCTTTCTACTGCGGGGATGACAGATCTTCCCCAGATGCTGATGGGAGCAGGGCTACCATTTGGTATGGGTGCCACACCATCGGACCTGTTTGCTGCTCTGTTAACCTCAAGAACTATTCTTGACCGTGTAATAGAGGAATGCGAACTGATGGACTATTACAAACAAAAAACCATTACAGCCACCAGAGAAAAGCTCCGTGAACTAACAGAGATAGGGGTCTCTCCAGAGGGGATACTATCTATCTCTGTTACGGATAGAGATCCGAATATGGCAGCAAAGATAGTAGATGCGTATATCAGATCCCTTGACAGGTTAAATAGAGAAACAAGTATGAGCGTAGGAAAAAGAAATCGCGTCTTTCTTGAAGAGAGATTGGTAGAAGTCAAACAAGAATTGAGAGATGCAGAGGATTCATTGAAAATTTTCCAGGAAAGGCACCGTATCATCTTTCTGCCTGAGGAGTTGAAGCAGGTAGTGGGTGCTATGAGCTCACTTCTTGCAAGAAGGATGACCAAGGAGATAGAACTGGGTATTGTAAAGATGTATGCTACAATGGAAAACCCAGAGGTCTTAAGGTTAGAGAGAGAAATTTCTCTTATAGACAACCAGATAAGTGATATGGGATATGTAACCGACCCAGAGAAGTTTGGAGTAGGGTTTTCTATCCCGCTTCAAGATGTGCCAGAGATCTCTTTAAAACTTGCAAGGCTTATGAGGGATGTAGAGGTAGAACAGAAAGTTTTTGCTCTGCTTATAGAGCAGTATGAGCAGGCAAAGCTTCAAGAGGTGAGAGATACTCCAACTGTTGATATCCTTGATATACCAGAAGTTCCAGAAGAAAGGAGCTTCCCAAGAAGAACAAGGATTGTTATTGTGGCGTTTGCTTTCAGTCTATTTGTAGGAATAGGGTTTGCATTCTTTGCTGAATATATGGATAGGATAAAGAACAGAGAGGAGGGGTGACATTGTAGAGAGATAGGTAAGGAACTGAGGAAAGGACTTTTTAAGCAGTTATTAAGTAATTGAGTAATTGTGTAATTGTATCTTTTAATAACTTAATAACCTAATTAGTGTCCGGTGAATAATTCGTTTTTTGCGTAGATAAACAGGCTGTGCAAAAAGTCGCTTTATGACGGCAAAACTGGTCTGCGGACAGGGGTAAACCCTGTCCCTACAATGTAGGGACAACCCTTGTGGTTGTCCGCAAGGTTGTT
>CAYRBN010000116.1:0-4135 GCA_964422625.1 uncultured bacterium
TGAAAAATGCTCTCTTTTTAGGACACAGATTCCTGATCCCCTGATTTCGCAGGGACAGGCTCTGTCAGGAACAGGCTTTCGCAGATTGTAGGGGTAACCCTTGCGGTTACCCTATTGGGCAGGGGCAAGCCCTGCCCCTACATATTTTTTTTCTGTCAGGGATTGGAGTGCATTACCTTGGTAATGCAAGCAGTAGCAAGCTACTGCACTCCAGACAATCTACTACACTCCAATGCGTTAACATAAAATTTGCACTTTGCAATTTTCATTTTGCAATGGGGCGAAACGACAAGACATCCTGTCCCACTGTGGAGCAAGATGCTCCACCTGTTGACCTTGGACTTCGGACTTTGGGACCTCGGACCTCTATTATTTAATCTCAACAGTTGCACCTGCCTCCTCTAACTTCTTTTTTATTGCCTCTGCTTCATCTCTTGGCACATTTTCCTTTACTGCTTTTGGAGCAGACTCAACAAACTCTTTTGCCTCTTTCAAACCAAGAGCTGTTATCTCTCTCACTTCCTTTATTACCCGTATCTTCTTGTCACCAAAGGACAGTAGCATAACATCAAACGCTGTCTTCTCTTCGGTTACTTCTTTCTCTGCTGGTGTTGCTGTGGGAGCCACTCCAACAACAGGAGCTGCTGCCTCTATACCAAACTTTTCCTCAATCTCCTTGACCAGTTCAGAAAGCTCAAGCACACTCATCTTAGATATGATATCTATTACCTGGTCCTTTGTCTTTTCCTTTGCTTTTGCCATAATCTCTCCCTTTTTGAATTATGAATTATGAATTATGAATTTCCTCCCTCCTCTTTCCTCCTCAGCTGATTTATAACGGTTATGAAACTTTGTATAGGAGCTGACAGCGTATTGTGCAATCTTTGAATAGGACTTGAGAGGAGAAGTAGAAGCCTTCCTAAGAGTTCTTCCCTTGATGGAATAAATGCCAGTCTCTTTATATCGTCTTCTGCTAGGATTCTACCCTCAACAAATCCTCCCTTTATTTTGACCTCTCTCTTTTTACTAAATGCAGATATAATCCTTGAGGGAATGAGCGGGTCTTTATTCACATATAGGAGGGCGGTTGGTCCTTTTAGAAAAGAGAAGAGATTGTTCATATCAAGTTCCTGTAGTGCAAATCTTGCTACTATATTCTTTACCACTTTTATCTTGACATCTTTTTTTCTCATTTCTGTCCTCAGTATCCTAAGATCCCCAGCAGACAGTCCTGTGAAGTCAATAAAGTATATCCCGGTAGCTCCCTTCAGGTCATCCTTAAGACTCTCTATAAGCTTCTGCTTCTCTTCTTTCTTCATGTCCCTCCTTTCACAGTTGACAGTTCACGGTTGACAGTTCACGGTTCATAGTTCACAGATATCTAACCGTCAACTGTCAACTTTCTCTAACCCTTATCCCCGGTCCCATTGTTGATGACAGGTATAAGGATTTTATATATGCCCCCTTCAGTCCCTTCGGTTTAGAGGAATGAATAGCACTCACTGCCTCTTTTATATTGACGATAAGAGCCTCATCCGAGAAAGAAATTTTTCCAACTGGCAGATGAACCACCCCTGTTTTATCCATCCTGAATTCAATCTTTCCCTTTTT
Organism: uncultured bacterium; assembly: GCA_964422625.1. Taxonomy (GTDB): domain Bacteria; phylum Hydrothermota; class UBA3073; order UBA3073; family UBA3073; genus CAYRBN01. The sequence continues at coordinate 1,612 of CAYRBN010000116.1, forward strand.
GATCTCAGATACAGCTTTCCTTACATCATCTGTAACAGTTCCTACCTTTGGATTTGGCATCAACCCCCTTGGCCCGAGTATCTTTCCAATCTTGGCAACATCCTTCATAACAGATGGGGTAGCAATACAGGCGTCAAACTCAAGCCACCCCTGCTTTATCTTTTCTATAAACTCATCAAATCCAACCCAATCAGCCCCTGCTTCAGTTGCCTCATCCTGCTTATCCTTTGTTAATACCAGCACCTTTTTCTCCTTGCCTGTTCCAGAAGGCATCAATACCGTCCCTCTTATCATCTGGTCCGACTTACGGGGATCAACTCCCAATTTTACAGCCAGTTCCACTGTTTCGTCAAATTTTACAGATGTAAGTTTCTTTAGAATCTCTACTGCCTCGTTCAGTGTAGATATCTTTTCCCTGTCCACATCCTTTTCGATCTGTTTCATTCTTTTTGATAATTTCATAGGGCTCTCCTTTTAGTCTTTTTCAATCTCTATTCCACAGCTTCTTGCAGTTCCCTCTATTACTCGTATGGCAGCATCCATATCATAACTTGTCAGATCTTCTGTCTTCATTTCAACTATCTTTTTAACCTCTGAGAGTTTTACCTTCCCAACCTTCTCTCTGTTTGGTTCTCCTGAGCCTTTTGCAATACCAGCTGCCTTTTTTAGAAGCATTGCCGCGGGAGGGGACTTAAGAATAAAATCAAATGACCTATCTTTATATATGGTTATTACTGCGGGTATTATATATCCTTCCTTTCCGCGAGTTTTATCATTGAATGACTTACAAAATGCACCTATGTTAACACCGTGTGGTCCAAGTGCTGTCCCGACAGGCGGTGCTGGGGTGGCATTCCCTGCTGGTATTTGAACCTTAACCCTTGCTTTTATCTTCTTTGCCATAAAAAACCTCCCAATCTGGGCAAAAAATACTTTCTCTCCCTTTTTCCTCTAAATCGGTTCTACCTGAAAAAAACTGAGCTCAACAGGTGTCAACCTGCCAAATATTGTTACCATAATCTTCAACCTCTCATTGTCACTATAGATCTCTTCAACAACCCCTGAGAAATCCGCAAAAGCACCATCTATAATTCTCACAGAATCGCCCCTGGAAAACAGGGTCTCTTCTTGTTCAGCGGTACCTTTCTGTATTCCCAGAGCTCTTTGAGCCTCTTCTTCAGTTATAGGGTGTGGACTCTTGCCAATGCCAGGGAAGGGCATAACACTGGGCGCATTTGATATAAGATTGAGCAGGGCATCATTCAATTCCATAAATAGTAGGATATAGCCAGGATATACTCGCTTCTCTCTCTTTATTCTTTTCCCCTTGTTTATCTTTGATACAGTTCTAACGGGTATACAGACCTCCTCAAGAAATTCTTCCAGTCCATGTAACTTTGCCTCTTTAAATATGAATTCCTTGATCTTCTTTTCGTATCCCACATATACATGTAGTATGAACCACTGTTTCATCTTATAATCCCCCGTATTAAACTGGAAAAGAAAACATCAACCACGCCAACATAGATAGCTATAATTATAGAGAGGATTACAACTATAATAGTGGAAGCCAGAATTGCATCCTTTGATGGCCAAGAAATCTTCAGGAGTTCTGCCCTTACCTCTACGAAAAATCTCTTCATCTTCTGCATCTTCACTCCTCCCTCTGCCGTCTCCGGTGTCAAGTGTTAGGTGTCAGATGTCAGGTTACAGGTGAAAAAGTCAAAAAGTGAAAAAGTCTAAAGGTCAAAAAGTCAAAGGTCAAGACTGATGGTTGATGGGAGTATGGTTTTTACCGATTCCTCCCTACGCTTTACGCTCTACTCCTTACGCCCAACGCCTTACGCTCTGCTCCCACACTCCCTCACTCCCCTTCCCCCTGTCTCCCCTTCGGGCCTGGGAGGATTCGAACCCCCACCCCCTGGATTTGGAGTCCAGTGCTCTCACCAATTAGAGCTACAGGCCCCCCTAAAACTTAAAATTCCAAATATCAAGCACCAAATTACAAATAAATTCCAAATTACAAGCACCAAATTACAAACAATATCTAAATCCCAATATCCAAATACTAAACCTCTCTGTTTTGAACATTGGAATTTTGGTTATTGGGATTTGTTTGAATTTTGTTATTTGTTATCTGTTATCTGTTATTTGCTATTTGGTTTCCTTATGCAGTGTATGTTTTCTGCAGAATGGACAGTATTTTTTATAGCTCACCTTATCAGGATGATTCTGTCTATTCTTCGTTGCGGTGTAATTCTTTCTCTTGCATCCACTACATTTCAGATTTATAAGTATTCTCATAAGCACCTATCCCAGATTACGCATTAACCACAGACCTGTCCCGTCGAAAGACGGGAGACCACAGAGAAAGATATCAAAATAAAAGAAAAAACTTTGTTATTTTTCTCTGTGCACTCTTTTGGTGAAAAAAAACACGATTAGAATATGCAGAACATTAGAGAACATAGAGATAAAAAACTCAATGTTCATTGCAAAATTAGCAGTTAGTAATGTAAAATTG
>CAYRBN010000117.1:0-4105 GCA_964422625.1 uncultured bacterium
TCCTTTATCCTTTATCCTTTATCCTTTATCCTTTATCCTTTATCCTTTATCCTTGTTCCCCCTCCCCCTACTAAATTCCTACGCCGTCAAGATAGATGAAAGTAATTCTTGACTTTTTCACTGTTCTGTGTTATAATCTGTTTTTAATAGAAAAGATATGCGAAATTTCCTTACCATAAAACAGGATTTTATTAAGTATAAGTGGTATTTTCTCACGGGAATTATTGCACTTATACTGGTTAATCTACTTCAGTTGTTTATACCGCGAATAATAAAATATGCAATTGATAGTCTGATGGAAGGAGATTCTACTGGAATGCTTTTAAGATATGCATCTTATATAGTTCTGATCACACTGGCAATGGGTATATGCAGGTTTTTCTGGAGATATTTCATTATGGGAACCGCAAGAAAGATTGAGAGAAACCTTAGACTGCGTCTTTTTTCCCATCTTGGAAATCTCGGGGCAAAGTTCTATTCAAATACAAAGATCGGCGATATTATGGCACACGCTACGAACGATATTGATGCTGTGATGAGAACTGTTGGGATAGGGATGATAATAGGTATAGATATTTTTGTGCTCGGCTCTCTCACAGTAGTCTTTATGATGCTCCTAAATATCAGACTTACACTGATATCTCTTATTCCTCTCCTCCCTCTTGTATTTATAAGCCTGCGCTTCGGGAGATTGATACACAAAAGATTTGAGGATGTACAGGCAGGCTTCTCCAATCTATCAGCCTCTGTTGAGGAAAATGTGAGAGGTATAAGAGTGATAAGAGGATATAATCAGGAACATGGCGAGGTGAACAAGTTCCTCACAATAAGTAGAGACTATATCAGAAGAAACATCAGTCTAATAAAGGTATCGGGGCTCTTCTTTCCATTGATATTCTTCTTCTCAAATCTATCTACATTGATAATGTTATGGGTTGGAGGAGTTGGTGTAATCACTGATACAATATCAATTGGTGATTTTGTTGCCTTTCAAGCCTATCTTATGATACTTACATGGCCTATGATTGCCATAGGATGGGTTGTCAATATTGTAGAGAGAGGTTCTGCCTCTATGGGAAGGATAAATAGACTGCTTGAGGTCCCTCCTGAGATAAAAGATACAGGCAAGGCTGGCATAAAAAAGATAAAGGGTTTTGTAAGCGTAAAGAATCTATCTTTTTCTTACAATGGGAGAGTTGTCCTCAGAAATATTGATCTTCATTCTGAGCCGGGCAAAAAGATTGGTATTGTAGGCGGGATCGGCTCTGGAAAATCTACGCTTGTCAGTCTCATCGCAAGATTGTATGAGTTAGAACAGGGAGAAATTTTGCTTGATGATATACCTATAAAAGAGCTCTCCCTTGCCTCACTTAGAGAATCTATTGGATTTGTACCACAGGATGTTTTTCTATTTTCTGACACTATAAAAGAGAATATAAGGTTTGGGAATCCTGAAGCCAAAAATGATGAGATAGAAGAGGCAGTGAAATTATGCGGATTAACTGAGGAGATTAAAGGATTCCCTAACGGGCTTGATACGGTTGTTGGCGAAAGGGGTGTGGCTCTTTCTGGTGGACAGAGACAGAGGATAACACTTGCAAGATCAATAGTCAGAAATCCGTCTATTCTGATACTTGATGATGTTCTCTCCGCTGTGGATACAGAAACAGAGAGGGAGATATTAAACAATCTAAGGGAGTTTTTAAGAGAGAGAACAACATTCATAGTTTCACATAGGTTAAAGAGTATAATAGATGCTGATGAGATAATCGTGCTGAAGGATGGAGAGATAATAGAGAGAGGAAGACACCAGAATCTAATCAAAATGGACGGGTTTTACGCAAACCTATTCAGACTTCAACAATTGGAAGAAGTGCTGTGATAAAAGGATAAAGGAAAAAGGATAAAGTATGAAGAATAAAATAGTCCAATTACCGATAACTGATAACTGATAACTGATTACTGATGTTTTACGAAGAGGACAAAATAAGAAATGTCTCCAATTGGGCAATAGTTAAGAGACTTCTTGGATATCTGGGAAGAGAGAAGAGGCTTCTTTGGTCTGCGATAGTATTGACTATTGGACTCACGGGAATACATCTTATGTTTCCCTACCTTATAAAGCTTGCTATAGATAACTATATAGACGCAACAGTTCAGATACTGATACCGAGTGAAGAGGAACTGAAGCTGATTAAGTCATTTGACAAGGAGGCACTTATAAGACTAAATGAAAACCAGTTTGCTCTTAAATCAACTGCTATTCCCTCGCTTCCTTCCCCTCTTCTACAAGAACTATATCAAGGTGGAAGACTTCAAAGGGAACATTACTATCTTTTCAAACCGCCTTATGATATCGAGATATGGAAAACTGTTAATTACAAAGGGTTTAAAGATATGAGACTCCTGCCCCAGGATGAACTGCACAGACAAAAGAGAAAGGATATTCTGACACTTAGAAGAGCTGATATTGAGGGAATAAAAGATATTGCCTTTATATTTCTTCTGTTTTTGATTGTGCATCTTGCTATGAGCTTTGCCTCAATATTTGCACTTGTGTATGCAGGCCAGATAGTAATGCATAATATACGAGAGAAAGTTTTTACCCATCTTCAGTGCCTGAAACTCTCCTTTTTTGACCGCACTCCATCTGGAAGACTTGTCACACGAGCAACAAACGATATAGAGAAACTGAACCAGTTCTTTATAGATGCATTACCAGGATTGTTTCAGGGTATATTCCTCTGTCTCGGAGTTATGGTTGTTATGTTCTCTCTTGACGGGAGACTTTCACTGGTAAGCTTTACTGTTGTCCCCTTTATAGTAGTATCCATATCTTTGTTCAGAAGAATAATTAGAAGAGTTTACAGAAAGGCAAGGCTACTGCTCGCCAGACTGAATTCAAAAATATCAGAGAGTCTTAGTGGGATAAAGGTTATCCAACTATTTAACCAGGAGAAGAAGATAATAGAAGATTTTAAATCGGTAAATCAAGATTACTATAAGACTACCATGCGGCAGATAATAACATACGGTGTATTCAGACCAAGTATAGATATTCTTGCGTCTTTAGGGCTGGCAATTGTGTTATGGTTTGGTGGAGGAGAGGTTATCCAGAATCGAATAACACTGGGACTACTTGTTGCATTTATCTCGTATATAAATATGTTCTTCAGGCCCATATTGGAAATGTCCGAAAGATTCAATGTATTGGAGGAGGCATTGGCAGGTTCTGAACGGGTGTTTACATTGCTGGATACAAAAGAGATTGAGAAAAACAGTGGGAAGAGAAAAAAGAAGAGATTGGAAGGAAAGATAGAGTTCAAGAATGTATGGCACAGATATAAAGAGGAGTGGGTTTTGAAAGATGTCAGTTTCACCATAGAGCCCAGAGAACGTGTAGCCATAGTTGGCCCCGCAGGTGCAGGCAAGACATCCATAATAAGTCTCCTCCCAAGGTTTTATGAGCCAGAAAAGGGGAATATATTGATAGATGGCAAACCCATCAGAGAATATGATCTGAATTTCTTGAGGCAGAACATAAGGCTCGTTATGCAGGATGTATTCCTGTTTGCGGGCAGCATAAAGGACAATATAAGATTGCACAATCAAAATATCTCTGAGCAGGATATAAAAGAGGTGGCAGAGTATGTAAATCTTCACAGATTTATAGAGAAGCTTCCTGAAAGATACAAGACAGATGCAAGAGAGAGGGGAACGAGATTTTCCATAGGTGAGAGACAGCTCCTTGCATTTGCAAGGGCTCTTGCAACAAACCCTGCAATACTTATACTTGATGAGGCAACCTCGTCTGTGGATTCAGAAACAGAATTCCTTATACAGGACGCAATAGCAAAGCTCATAAGAGAGCGAACAAGCATAGTGATAGCCCATCGCCTTTCAACTATCAAAACAGTAGATAGAATACTTGTGATAGATAAGGGAAAGATAGTAGAGGGTGGAAAACACAACGAGCTTCTAAAAAAGAAGGGAATGTATTACGCACTCTATAAGTTGCAGTATATAAAGTAAAACTGGTAGGAGTTATTAATAATCCCAGAATATGCGTTAGCCACAGATTACACAGATTTTCACAGATTGTATA
>CAYRBN010000118.1:0-4052 GCA_964422625.1 uncultured bacterium
GTCGTAGTATATCTTAATGAGGGTTTTTGCACTAAAAGAGTGCACAGAGAAAAATGACTAAGTCCAATTTTCAATTCTCAATTCTTTTCTCTGTGGTTGATGCATAATCTGGGTTAATATACAACAGGTTTATTATCATAGATGAATATACCATTTTCCCTAGCCGCTTTTGCTATACACTCTAAGACCATTTTCTTTGAAGTTGCTCTTGAATATTTTGAGTGTATGTGCAGGTCTGCAAAAAACTTTATCTTGCGAATCTCCTGTCAAGTTCCTCAATGCTCCACCTGATTATTGTTGGTCTGCCGTGTGGGCAGAAATAGGGATTCTCGCTTGCAAAAAGCTCGTCTATGAGTCTATTCATCTCCTGTGGACTCAATTTATCTCCGTTTTTGATTGCTCCCTTACAGGCAAGTATCCTAACTATATTGGAAAACGGTTTTGCGTCTTTAATCTCATAAAGCATCTCTTTGAATCTATCTGAATTAAGATCTCCAAGAAAGGAGGAGACAGCTGTTATCCTGATGGTCCTATGCCCAAATTCCCCCATCTCAAAACCGAACTTTTGAAGTCCATCTTTCAGTTTCTTAAATATTTCGTATTCTCTCTGGGATAAAACCACTATAAGTGGGAACAGGAGTTTCTGTGCCACCGGAGGGGTCAAAAGGATTCTCTCATAAAGTATTCTCTCTGATGCTGCATGCTGATCAACAATAAGGACACCTTTCTTTGTCTGGGCAAATATGTAGGAGTTATGGAGCTGCCAGAAAGCCGAGGGTTCTCCCTCCCATTCAATCTGAGACTCGGATACAATCTTGGTTCCTATACCCAAAGTTTCCCTGACTGCCTTGAACAGAGTGCTGTATAGGAGGTTCTCATTGCTGAATCTGACCTCTTCTTTCCTTGGATGGACATTTACATCAAGGGCTTGCCCATCTATATTAAGATTGATCACGAATGATGGAAGTCTATCCCTTGTCGGGATGCCATATCCGTTTCTGATAGCACTCCGAATAAGGTTGTTTCTAACATATCTTCTGTTGATGAATATATGTTCTACCCTTCCCCTCTCCTTCAGGTGTTCTGGTTTGGAGATATAGCCAGAAAGAGTTATACCATCTTCTTCATAATCCAGAGTTACCATCTCCCTTATCACATCTTCCCCAAGAACCTGGTTCACCCTGTCAGAAAATGTGCCAGCCTGAACCTCAAGGATTACTGTATGGTTATGAAAAAGTGAAAAGGATACCTCTGGATATGCAATGGTGAGTCCAATCACTGTCCTTCTAATCTTTTCTGCCTCTGTATAGGTCGTCTTTAAGAATTTTTTCCTTGCGGGCAGGTTGAAGAAAAGATTTTGCACAATTACAGTGGTTCCTCTCTCTCTTGGTTCTGGTATAGCCTCTAATAGCTCCCCACCCTCTATTCTGAGATGGACGCCATCATCCTTTCTTGTATGTATCTCCATTATAGAGACCTTTGCAATGCTATGAAGTGCCTCTCCTCTAAAACCTAATGTGGTAAGGGCAGATATATCCTCAATCTTTTCTATCTTGCTTGTTGAATGGGAAAGTATCGCAAGTCTTGCATCCTCTTCTGTCATCCCCTCTCCATCATCTGCTACAGAGATATATTCCTTGCCACCTCCCTTAAACGAGATGGAGATTTTCTTTGCCCTGGCATCTAAGGAGTTCTCAACCAGTTCTTTAACGAGAGATGCCGGGCTTTCTACAACCTCGCCTGCTGCGATCTTTGCTACGGTATCATCATCAAGTATTCTTATCACTGTCTCTCCTTATTGGGCAGAGATATAGGGGTAACCCTTGCGGTTACCCGACCTACTCTCGGCCATCCACCCGCTATTCTTTTATCTAATACCGCAAGTATCAGGAACCATAGTATAAGTAAGGAAAGTCCAATAAGACCTGATATAGTTTCACTGAAAAGAAGGTTGAAAACAAGAAATCCGCCAATGACAAGTATTATAGGCATACCAAAGATGAGGCCCAAAGAGAGATAAAAACTTCTTTTTGGTATTTCCAGTGTGACCTTGTCTCCTACTTTTGCTCCTATTTTGTTCTCTATCTGGACTATTTTTTTCTCTCCACCTGTGCAGATTTTTTTTGCCTCACAGCTCGAACAGTTGCCACCAGCCATCTCCACAAATATGTCTCTTCCCTCTATCCTTATGACGGTTCCATTTTCTAACATCAGCTTATTATAACACACTTTTTTGAAAAAATCAAGAAAAAAATCAGGGAAAGCACACAGATGGACACAGATTGAATAGATAGGCACAGATTTCAAAAAAATTCTTGACTTTTTCTTTTTCTTGTGTTATTATAAAGATGTTAATTAAAGGCGATTCATTATGAGTGGTATGTTAAAAAATCTGAAAATAGGGGAATCACCTCTCCTGGGAATATCTCTGTCAGTATCCTCAGGCCTGCTTTTATTTCTCTCGTTCACTCACCTTCCTTATCTCTCACTTATCTCACTTATACCTCTATTTTTTGTTATAGATAACCCAAAGATATCACTACGGGTTGCCTTCTCCTATGGCGTCTTGTGTGGTCTTGCCCTCTATATACCTTTGCTCTCGTTTATACTGGTAATGGAGATTTCAGTCAGATTTTGGCTCTATCTCGGTGTAGGTATTCTATGGTTATATGTCTCTATCTATTATGGAGTCTGGTGTAGTGTTACAAAAGTCGTAATGGAGCGAGCCGATGGGTCCCCACTCTGGTGGATATTGCCTTCTCTATTATTCGTTTCTTTAGAATTTGTGAGGTCACTTACGAGTCAGATGGGGTTTCCATGGGGTAGTCTAGGGTATACACTGGTTCCCCAGAGGTATCTGATGCAGATTGCAGATATTACAGGTATTGCTGGGCTATCATTTCTCGTTATCTGTTCTAATCTTCTCTTATATAGACTTCTAAGCAAGAGAGCCATCCCTTTTCCTCTCATCGCAATGTTCATTATAGTGATTGGTTACAGCTTGTTTAGATTGGACGCTCTCAAGAAGTTGGACCGAGTTGAGGCTCTCACTGTCTCTATAATTCAACCCAATGTTCTGCCAGAGATCAAGAGAACCGGAGGGCTTATCCGGAGGGCAGAAATACTGAAGGATGTCTCTTCTCGTGCCCCTTCTGCCCAGCTTATGATATGGCCAGAGTCTGCATTGCCAGGAGATATTATGGAAGGAACAAGGACAGAGAGAGTAGTAAGAGAGATCGTTGATACGCTGGGGATACCACTCATTATGGGAGGTGCAAGAACAGCACCTGATGGTAGGATATTTAACTCTGCATTTTTGATAAAACCAGATAAGGGTGTGATAGATTTCTATGACAAGATATATCTTGTTCCCTTTGGGGAGAAACTTCCATTGGATGAATATATACCTCTATTGCGTAGGCTTCAGTTTGGTCAGGGGGGATTTTCTCCTGGGGAGGAGTTAACCCTATTTAGAATTAACGATCTAAAATTTGGTGTTCTTATCTGCTTTGAGGCAATATTCCCAAGATATGTCCGAAAGTTTGTGAGGGATGGAGCAGATTTTCTGGTCAATATAACCGAGGATGCCTGGTTTGGAATAACACCAGGACCTTATGAGCATGCAAGGATGGCATCTTTAAGGGCAGTGGAGACGCGAAGAACTTTTATAAGGTGTGGCAATACAGGGATATCATATATCGCAACACCTGAAGGAGAGATAAAACACAGAACAGGGTTATTTGAAGAGGCGATAATATCTGATACTATCTACACACTTCCTATTCAGACATTCTATACAAAATATGGAGACATCTTCGCCTACATAATGCTAATAATCACACTGGTCGGTCTCTGGAGAGTCAAGTTGAAGTCCAATGTAACAGGTGGAACATCTTGCTCCACAGTGAGACAAGATGCCTCACCTATTTCTATGAAAATAGAGGTGTCAGGAGGTAACTCCTAACACCACAATTAGATAAAAATCCTGTTAAACAGTCAAAAAAATTACTTGACAAATAGGAGTTTTTGTTTTACCATAAAAAATAGTGAAA
>CAYRBN010000119.1:0-3880 GCA_964422625.1 uncultured bacterium
GAGGATACGGTATATTCAGATACCATATTCCACCGAATAGGCAGGATAGAGATAACGAAGTCAGCAATCCCGCCAGAGGGGACTATCGTCAATTTTGATGACGAGATTAGATATACGGTTCAGCTCATCAACCAGACCTCCGACACTATGCCTGTGAGGGTTATAGATGTGGTTGATACATTCCATCTTGAGATTATTGAGGTCTCATCTCCTGGTATTGTTCAGAATGACACAATTTTGTGGGAGTTCCGTCTTGCTCCTGGCGAGGCTAATGTCTACTTCAGAGCAAGGGTGAATGAGATAGACTGGGTATTACTTCCAGATACTGTATGGAATTTTGCCAGGATTGAGTCTCCTCTGGACACGGTAGATTCAGATTCTATCTATCATATTATTATGACTGAGCCCGAGCTCTGGCTCAATAAATCCTCATCCCCTGATACTGTTGCCCCTGGAGAATGGGTCTATTATAAACTTGAGTTTGGAAATAGGGGGAAGTATCCAGCAAGAGGTGTAGAGGTGATAGATACCATAGTTCAGATAGGGAAGATTATGGCTCTCAACTTTATTTATCCAGCAGAACCAGAGAGTCTTGATCCCGGGGTATTCCTCTGGCGTATTGGAGACATTGGACCAGGCGAGAGTGACTCTATAACCTTCAGGGCACAGGTTGGGTTTGACTGGAAGGGTGGAGGAGGGAAGAAGTCTATACCAATAAAAAGCGATTATGTTCTTGGGTATATTCACAATAATGCCTGGGTCTCATCAGAAAATGCTCCACCGTCCCGTGGTTCAACGATAAATACAGTCTATGGTGGACCGATATGGGTATTTGATGCGAATGTTGCAAGAGACACTGCTAGACCTGGAGACACTGTCCAATATACGATATATTATAGAAATACAGGTAACAAGGCAAAAGGGGTGTTGGTTACAGATACGAGATTTTCTGGAATGTGGCTTATAGATACCATAATCACAGACGGGACTATTGTGGCAGACAGGATAATATGGGAGATAGGAGAGGTTGGTCACAATGGATGGGGAAGTCTCCAGTATAGCTTTGTTATAAGAGATGACTTCAAGGCAGATACAATCCTTGGTATTATTGAGAATCTTGCCAAACTGACCGATGATGCAGGAACCGAGATTTATGCAGATACGCTCAGATGTTGGATAATTGCCACAGCACCTTCTGAGGCTACCGTGAGCCTACAGAAGAGCTCGCCAACAGATAATAGTGCCGTCTCAATGGGTGACACCATTGAGTATCTGCTTACTGTGGGCAATTTATCAGAGATATCTCTTGAGCTAACTGTAATAGATACCCTTGATAGGACATATACCGAGCCGGTTGATATTGATACATTTCCCTCGTATGTAGATGGGGTTCTAAGATGGAGCGGTACAGTTCCTGCAGGTTCGTTCATTGAGCTACCATATTCGGTCCGGGTCAAGGAGGTGGCAAAGATGGTAGATACAGTACACCACCTGATAAACAGGGCATTTCTCATATTCGCAGATGATACAATATCCTCAGATGAGACAATCCATTATATTACACTCAGATCTGGGGTCTCAATATCACCCCGCTTCCATGTGGATTCGATCTTTGGAGGAGATGAGATTACTTACCCGTTTACAGTAATAAATGAAGGTGATCAGAGAGACAATATTACGATAACTGTTTCAGGTTCCCATCCTGATTGGGAAAGGAGCCTATACATAGAGGGGTTTCTACCTGCTGATACTGTTACTATCCAGATAGAATCGGAAGATACGATTTCGCTCTCTGTTTTACTCTCTTCGCCCCTGGGTACCAGTTCTGATACAAGCTCTGTGATAGTAAGATCCGAGAGGGGACCTGCTGATACTGCATTTGCCTATACCGAGGCAGAGGAGAGGAATATTGTGATAGAGGTTGTTGCTCTGCCTGATGCTGGACTTATTGGTGAAGGAGAGACGATGAGATATTTGATAATCTGTAAAAACCATGGAAACGATTGGGATACTGCCACTGTTTCTCTTGAGGTAAGAGATAATGGTTGGGAGAGGAGACTCTATTCCACTTATGACACAGTTTTTAATGATGAGGGTTCTATCAGGACATCACCGCTTCCTCCTGATGGTGGTAGTGATACATTGCACCTTCTTGTAGCCGCTCCTTTAGATTTAATGACAGGATTATTTAACACACATATAGATACAACCCTGATTACGGCCATCTCCGCGCTTAATCCATTGGTAAAGGATACTGCATCGTGTGTTACAGAAGTCCGCCTGGCGGATATATCAGAAAGGTCCATACATAACTATCCAAATCCATTCAGGAGAGGTGAGGGGACGACATTCATATTCTCTCTACCCAGGGCTATGGATGTGACCATAGAGATCTATACAAGGGGAGCAGAGCTTATGTGGAGATGGCAGGACCACTGTAAAGCAGGCATAAACAGAGTAGACTGGGATACCAGCTACAGAGACCTCGGCCAGATGGTTGCCCCTGGTGTTTATATATACAGGTTCACAGCCGGGGATGCAGTGGTAAAGAAGAATCTTGTGGTGCTGCCGTGAGGAGATAAATGACAAATTAGCAATTACAAATAGAAGAGTGTAAAGAGTATGTAGAGAATTAACTGCGAAAATCATAAACAGGTGGAGCATCTTGCTCCACTCAAAGGTTTTGGCGAAAGAGGAGGTTATTATGACAGGGTTACTTTTACTCGTGGCATTACTTCGTACAGCAGGAGAGCCTGCCTGGGGGTCGGTTCAGGTTCTCTCCCTGGACTTCGGAGCAAGGGCATCCGGGATGGGAGGGGCATATATCTCACTCTCTGATGGGGTTAACTCGCTCTTCTACAATCCAGCAGGACTTTCTCGTATATCATTCATTGAGACATCCTTCTCTCATCAGGAATGGTTTGCAGGGTTCAGAGATGGGTATGGTGCAGTTGGTATGAGGACGCCCTATGGTGTATTTGCATTAGGAGGACTCTATTCAGGTGTGAGTGGAATAGAGGGATACATGGCCGGGAACGAGCCAATGGGTGAGTTCAACCTTAGAGAGGCATTCATCATATTCGCTGGATATGGGAGAGAACTACCCTTAAATTTCTCAGCAGGGGGCGTGCTAAAGGGTGTTTTTCACAATCTTGACCCCAATATCGGTGGACTTCAGGGAGATAAGGGGAGTGCAGTATGTCTGGACCTTGGTCTGATCTGGGGAAAAGAGAGGTTTGGTCTTGGTCTGGCACTCCGTAACTACGGAACAGATGTGAAATATCGTGGAGGGACCAATCCTCTCCTATCAGAGAAGAGGTTGGGTGGATTTTTCCATGTCACAGACAGATTACTTTTGAGTAGTGACCTAATTTTACCCTCATTCGGAGATACCTATCTCTCTCTTGGTGGAGAAGTTTACCTTGCCCCCTTTCTTCCTGTAAGAGTGGGATACAGAACAGGCCCTGGAGAGGGTGGTTTTATAAACTCCATCTCTTTCGGATTTGGTGTAAGATGGAGAATGGTGGAGATTGACTATGCATACGTGCCTTATGAGCTTGGACACACACATAGACTGAGTATAGGTTATACTCTTGAAAGACCGGTAGGAGAATATGGCAACACTGGTTCATATAACAATGAAACGGATGAAGAGATTGAAGATCTATTTTGAGGGAGGTATGGCATATATCCATCCGAGAGACCAGGGTGTTCTTGACACACTTGCAGCATTTATGAGACACTATCCTAAAAATAGATTTGAAATACACGGACACACAGACCCAAGATCAACAGCAGAAAGCAATATGGAACTTTCTTATGCTCGTGCGAGTGCTGTGAAGGATTACCTCATAAAGAGAGGAGTAGATGCTGAGCGACT
>CAYRBN010000120.1:0-1901 GCA_964422625.1 uncultured bacterium
GGTCTGTGGTTTATCATATTCTTTCATATTCTTTCATACTTTTTTTCACAGTACCAAGAATAAAGATAAGAAGAAGCATGGATACCATGTGGGGTTGCCGGACAAAAATCCACTAATCTATACGAATACTGTGGTGTCAAGAATTACCTCCTGACATCTGACTCCTAACTTCTAACATCCTTCACTACATCCCCCATCTTCTTGCCATGTCTGTAAGGTCTTGTTTGGTTTTTTGCCATCTTCTTCTTCACTTCACTCTCTATATCAATCTCAAGTGTTCCACATATATCAAAAAGCCTTATAAAGGTATCTGCAATTTCTTCATTAAAACCCTCTTTATCGTCTTCTCTGTAAGACTCTGCTGCTTCTGCAAGCTCTGATACAACAAGCATTAACTTTTCCAGCATATTATCCCACTTTGTGATAAACCCCTTTTTCTCCCTCCATTCTGCTATCTCTCTTGCAAGTTCGTTCATATTCATAAGCGCCTCCATGGACAGTTATCGGTTATCGGTTATCAGTTATCGGTTATTAGATACTCACTCCCTCACCATCCCTTGCTCAACATACAGAAGGTATCCCTTGATCTCTCTTCCAGAAAATATCTTCTCCATCCCTTTCTTATACAACATAATCTGGTCAATGTCATCCTCTTTCTCTTCTCCTGTTTTATAGTCAATAATCGTTATTCTCTCTGGTTCAATCAGTAGGCGGTCAATTCTGGCTGATACATCCCCTTTCTTCTCCTTAAAATATACTGGAACCTCGGTCTTCAGTTTAATATCCCTGTCCCTTTTTATAAAAGCAAACTGAAACTGTTTTAGGGTGAGTGTATTATATACAATCTTCTCTACCTCCTCAATCAGCTTTTCGTCCCCTGCTTTTCTCACATAGATAGACCTTGCATATTCTGACAACTCTCTCGCCAGGTCTCTCGGATCTTTTTTATCAATCCATTTTAGCCTTGAGAGAGCCTTGTGAACAAGGTCGCCAAGCTTCATACTCTCCTCTCTTTTCCCTGTTATCAACTCAACTCCCTTATCGGTTGGTGAATAGATCTCCCTCTCTTCTTTCACAGAATACCCCTCATCTTCCCTCTCTACTTTTTGGGTAACCGCAAGGGTTACCCCTACTCTCTCCTCTCTACGCTCTATCTTCCCAGATTTATAAGGACAGCTGAACTTATCCTTAATAAAATCAAACCAGTCAAAGCTCTTTTTGCTTTTCCTTTCAAACCCAAGTATATAAACAGCCTTTATTGCTCTTGTAATCGCTACATAAAGCACCTTTTTCTCATCTTCTATAACTCTATCCATTCCTTCCTCAGTGAGCTCAGGAAATAGTTTTGCCACATCCGCCCAGTATATCTTATCAGGTTGCATATTCCCTTCCTGGTAGTGATATGATAATAATCTGTTTTCTGCCCTGGGCGAGGCTCCTGTCTCAGGAACTATGACAACATCAAACTCCAACCCCTTTGCCTTATGGACAGTAAGAATCTTCACTTCGCCTTCTCCTTGTGCTTGACAAGCACTTTTACCAATATCCTCAACCTCTATATCCTTGCCCACTTTTTCTATCCAGTTTAGAAAGGGAGTTAATGTGCCCTGTTTTTTCTGTGTATAAGAGAGTGCTGCCTCAAGTAATGCAGCAAGGGAGCCTGTCATAGGGAGAGCCAGGTCCTTATAAATTCTGTAGAGCATCTGATATGGGGTAGTAAAACCTACCTCTTTAAGCAGTCCCTGTAATTTTCTGGATACATCCCAGTCTGGATGTTCATCTATCAGCGAGAGATAAAGTGACTTTTTCCTTGGAGACAATTGTCTCCTTTTTCCTTTATCCTTTATCCTTTTTCCTTTTTCCTTTATCCTTCTGACAGTATCTTCTGGTATCCCAAAAAA
>CAYRBN010000120.1:2001-3779 GCA_964422625.1 uncultured bacterium
TCCTTTTTCCTTTTTCCTTTATCCTTCTGACAGTATCTTCTGGTATCCCAAAAAATGGGGAGAGGAGGACAGAAGCAAGGGAGAAGTCATCCTCTGGACACTCAAGGAATTTTAAGAGATTTATCACTATCCTTGTATCATTTTTAGATAGAAGATTCGCCTTTGACTCACTCACACAAGATATACCTGCCTGCTCAAGTAGATCAGCCATTGCAATACCATACTTATTTGTCCGAACAAGAATTGCAATATCGTTGTATCCAATACTCTTTAGTTCCTTTACAATCTCAATGGTCCTCTTTCTTGTCTCTTCATTGCCTTCTGTTGGCTTAAAACTTCCAACACTCTCAAAACGGACCCAGCCACCTTGATTCTCCATTGCTGAGGAATCTTCTCTTCCAAAAAGCCTGTTCACAAAGTCCACTACTACACTCTTACTTCTATAGTTCACATCAAGGGTCTGTTCTGAAATCTTGTTTTTATAGGTTTTCTTAATAAAATCAAAGAGTCTGGGTTCTCCTCCACGCCACCGAAAGATTGCCTGATTTGGGTCTCCAACATAGAAGAGGCTCTTTTCTCCTCTTCTCCATCCTGTAATCTCATCTATGAGGGGTTTCAGTATCTCCCACTGTCTGATAGATGTATCCTGAAACTCATCAATCAAAAGATGATCTATATTTGCCCCTATCTTAAAGTATAGATATTCAATCCCGCTCCTAAGAGCTCCATCGGTAAGTTCTTCAATATCGTTAAATGTGATAAGGTTCTGCTTCAGCTTCTCCTTGTGTAAGATTCGGTCAATTTCAAGGATAGGTTTTATATGAAGAGCCAGTTCTTTATCAGAAAGGGACGAAAGGAGAGTCTTAAGACTACTCACCAGGCTCTGGACAATCGTATTAAACTGAGATTCTTTATCAGAGAGCTTATCTGTAAATTTTCTGAAATAATTTTTGGAAAGGAAGTTATTCATTATCAACTTCTCTCCTGTCCCTATCCAATTTTTATCCCCTGTGAGCTGTTTAATACTTTCTATAAAGTCTTCCATATACTTATTCATCATACCCTTGGCTGTATAGGCACACTCTCTGTTTTCGCGTATGAATAGAAGAAACTTATCCACTGCTATTTTGAACTCTGGTTCCTTTATTTTGATGGCTTCTTCTATTTTTTGGGGTTCTATCAGGTTTTCTCTTATAAGCCCGAGAACGCCCCGTATGTTTTTAAATACCTGTATCAAGTTCTCTTTAACCAGCTTCTCATCATTCAGGATGAGGTCTAATATGACTTTTTTATACTTCTCCCTCTGTAGGGCAGTCTCAAGGAATCTATCAACCACCTCTTCTATCAAAATATCCTCCTCTGCCTCGCTAATAATCTCATATCCTGGAAGGATACCTGCCTCGAATGGAAGGGTTGATAAGAAACTGGCAAACAGGGAGTGAAATGTGCTGATAGAGAGGGAAGAGAGGTTGTTCATCAGATACTCTCTTTTTGTAGTCGCAAATCTCTGTTCTTTTCTGAACTCTTTTAGTATCTCTCTCTCATCAGCTCTTGTGGCATTATCAAGCACAAGGAGGTCCAGATATCTGATTATTCTCTGTTTCATCTCAAGAGTTGCTTTATTGGTAAAAGTGATTCCGCATAGAGATTCAAGTGGAAAACCCCTGAGATAGAGCGATAAAAATCGCTTTGCCAACTCATAGGTCTTACCTGAGCCTGCGGATGATTTTAGTGCGAGGTTATACATAACATCAAGGAAAAATGACTAATAACTAATT
>CAYRBN010000121.1:0-3721 GCA_964422625.1 uncultured bacterium
GTAACCAAAATGTGGATAGACTTGCATATACATACAATTTACTCCGATGGTAATCTGACCCCTGATCAGGTGATTGCTAAGGCAGAAAAGGCGGGACTTTCTGCAATTGCATTTGCGGACCATGATAGCGTGGACGCACTGAACAACTACCTAAAACCATCTCCGATTGAGATAGTTCCCTGCGCCGAGCTTTCAGCAAGAGAGGGGGGGAAAAGTGTTCACATACTGGGCTACTTTATGGACCACAACGATAACAATCTTAAACAGTTTATTGAGATCCAGAGAAAGGCAAGGCTCTCTCGTGGTGAGGAGATAGTGAAAAAACTGAATGGACTAGGGCTGAATATAACGATGGATGAGGTGAGAAAAAAGGTAGAGGGCAGTGTTGTTGGAAGACCACATATTGCAAGGGTGCTTCTGGAAAAGGGTATTGTAGAAAAGCTTGGAGATGCATTTTCACTCTATCTTGGTAATGATAAGTCCTGTTATGTTCCGAACCCAGATAAAAAAGTGAGAGAGATAGTGAATATAATCAAAGGTGCTGGTGGCATCCCTGTGCTTGCACATCCCATATTTTTAGGAGACGATGAGCTTATCTCAAGGTTTATAGATGAAGGTATAGAGGGAATTGAAGTCTGGTATCCACAATCTAGAGATAGGGATATAGAAAAGTATCTTGAAATTGCAAGGAAAAGGGATCTGGTTGTGACAGGCGGCTCGGATTCACATGGCACACTTAAGCCTTATCCAAGCATCGGAGATTTCAAGGTAGCCTATCAAGCATTTAGCGATTGCTCAATGTTAAAATTAAAAAGTTTCCCACTAATCCACTAATCTCACTAAATTTCTATCCTCACTACATTCTCAACTCTGAACTCTTAATTCTCTACTCTCGTTGAACTTTGGATATTTATAATTTTTCTATTGACTTTTTCAGGTTTTTCTGTTATAATTGGGCTATAATGGGCTTGTTGCATATCTCGGACCCAACAGTGCAGAGGAGAGAGAAAGGAGTATAGATAAATACAGTAGTCAGTAAGATACTAATAACTGATAACCTTAAATGGGGGACTATGGTATATGCTATCATACTTGCAGGAGGAAGAGGGGAAAGATTCTGGCCAAAATCAAGAAGAGTCCGTCCAAAACAAATTCTACCCCTTATATCAGAAAGAACAATGCTTGAGGAAACAGTGGAACGTATCCTTCCAATAGTTCCATCTGATAATATTATGATTGTCGCAACATCTGCTCTTGGTAACAAAATAAAAAAGATTCTTCCGGGTGTTGGACAACTCTTATTAGAACCTACCGGGAGAAATACTGCTCCTGCAATAGCCTATACTGCTTTCTATCTCTACCAAAGAGACCCTGATGCTACTATGATATGCCTCCCAGCAGACCACTATATAGACAGGTGTGATAGATTTCTTGAGACGATAAAAAAGGCAATAGATATATCACAAGATGGCTGGCTTGTTACCTTTGGTATAACTCCAACCCGTCCTGATACAGGATATGGATATATAGAGATAGGAGAAGGGATAAGCGAATCTGTCTTTAAGGTGAAGAAATTCAGAGAGAAACCAACAAAAAAGAAGGCAACAGAGTTTATAAAGGCAGGAAGGTTTCTATGGAACTCAGGTATGTTTGTGTGGAAAGCAAAGAGCATAATTGATCAGTTTAAGAAACATACACCCTATATAGCAGAGAAACTTTTCAATGAGAAACTGAGCCAGAGCGAACTTATAAGTGTATATAGGGGGCTTTCTGCAATATCTATAGACTATGCAGTTATGGAACGTTCAAAAATTGCAGCAGTCTTAAAGGGAGATTTTCTATGGGATGATGTTGGTTCATGGCTCTCTCTTGAGAGACTACTTGGAATGGATGAAAATAAAAATACGATAGTTGGTAAGACATTCTTAAAAGATTCAAAAAATTGTATTCTATCAAACGATAGTGGTATCACCGCACTTTTGGGAGTTTCTGATCTGATAGTAGTTCATACCAAAGATGTACTATTTATCTCTAAAAAGACTCATATAGACAGACTTAAAAACTTTTTAGTCGAGATAGAAGAGGACGAGGAAATGAAAAAATATCTATGAGATAGTGTCAAATAGAACAGGGAGAATATGACAAACTACTCAAACCTGGATTCACCACCAAGACACAAAGACACCAAGTTCAAGGGTTCAAGGTTCAAGGGTTCAAGGTTAGAGATATACCAGGTTTTTGTTTCTTTATTCTTTGTGTTCTTTGTGACTTCGTGCCTTTGTGGTTTTAAGTGTAAGTTTTTTGACAATACTATTTCTAACAGAAGGAGGAAATAATGGCTATCATAGCACCGTTTGCTGGTGTCCGATACAATAGCAGAAAAGTGGATGTAAGAGATGTAGTTACACAACCTTATGATAAGATAACTCCGTCTATGCAGAAGGAATACTACAAGAGAAGTGACTACAATATAGTGAGGGTGATACTACCTTATGAAAGTGAAAATAGATATGAAGAAGCCCAAAAGGCTCTTATAGAGTACTTTTCCAATGATATACTTCTCTGTGATAATATAGCTTCTCTCTATCCCTATCATCAGGAGTTTGTTGACCAGGACGGAAATAAAAGAATAAGAAAGGGATTTTCTGCCCTACTGAAATTGGAGGATTTTTCCACAGGGGTTGTTCTGCCACACGAAAGAACACACTCAAAACCAAAAGAAGACAGATTAAATCTCTTAACCGCAACAGAAACACACCTTGGACAGATATTTATGTTATACCCTGATGAGAAAAATTTCATCTCCAAACTCCTCGCTCCAAAGGACCTACCTCTGATAGAGATTGAAGAGTCCTACGAGAGGGGAGTGATACATAAAATGTGGCAGATGACAGATACCAGTATAATCAACCAGGTTTCTAAATACTTCAGAGATAAATCAGTTCTTATTGCAGATGGTCACCACAGGTATGAGACTGCACTCTCATACAGCAGGAAAAATCCATCCGCAGACTATGTTATGGCAACTTTTGTCTCAACATCTGATCCAGGACTCGTTATACTACCAACACACCGCGCATTGTTTAATACTAAGGTAAAAGTGGACCAGTTTTTATCCAGACTGTCTCAATATTTTAATATAAAAAAGCTGGATTCTCTCTCTTCCTGTTCTATTGCCAGACATAGATTTACTCTTTATATAGATGGTCTATTTTATAACCTTGCCTTGAGGGACCCATCCATTATGGATATGTTTGTTGAACCGACAAAAAGCCCTGAATATAAGAATCTTGATGTGACAGTACTGCATTCTTGTATAATAGAGGGAATACTTGGGATATCAAAGGAGAGCATAGCAAAAAAGGAGAATATAGAGTATCTGAGGGATGCAGAAAAGGGAATAGAAGGCGTAGACAGTGGTAGATTTGAGATGCTATTCCTTCTTCCAGCTACCAGCATAGATGAGGTGAAGAAGATATCAGAGAGAAGAGAGGCAATGCCCCAGAAATCCACGGACTTCTATCCGAAGCTGCTCACAGGACTGGTAATGTATAAATTTGGCTGATTTTTTTCTTGATTGCACAGGAAAGCTTACACTAACTAATATTAGCACACAGATTTTCACAGATAAAACTGATGGACACAAATATAATTCATTATAAAGATTTTTTTTTGAAATCTGTGCCTATCTATTCAATCTGTGTCCATCTGTGTGCTTTTC
>CAYRBN010000122.1:0-3504 GCA_964422625.1 uncultured bacterium
TGAGCGGATGCTTTTCTTTGAGCCATTGCTTTCTCCAGATAAACTTACCTTTCAGGATATTGAAATAGTACACAAGCAACCTTCTCAATGCATGCTTCGTTGGTCCCATAATAATTGATTGGATATAACCATCTGCTAAACTGCCGATAGATTTTTGCAATTTCTTTATAGAGAGCTCATTCCCTATCATGTCGTTAAACAGTTTAAGACTCTTCCTCTGCCACTCAGTGGCGTCTTCCCATGCTTCCCATTGCATAAACACTTTCGCCACTATTTGATAGGCAGTCGCCAAAGCAAGGTTATAGTTCTTCCAGTCTAAAGATGGAAACAACTCTTTAAGATTGTATCTACCCAGCATTCTCCAGACAATCTTAGCCTCATATCTTTTGTCAAAGTTTATAGTCCCAGCAGACAAATTTCTGTCATGCCAGCGCCATTTACATGCTACATCGTTTATATACTTGAATGCAGTGCCCTTTACTATTCTTGTTAAGAACTCGTAATCATGAGCACGATTAAAATCTATGTTATATTTACCGTAACGAATATATACACTTCTCTTAATCACTGCTCCCGAATCTGAAATTGGGTTTGACAGTAATAATCTTGACAACAGAAATTCATTGTTTTTATAATAGTCATCATATCTGAATCGATTATTTGTTATTCCATTCGCATCTATAATAAGTAAATCACCGTACAAGACATGGACATCGGGATATCGTTTTATATAGCTTGCGTATCTTTTCAGTATTCCTGGCATCAGTATATCATCACTACCTAACCATAGTATGTAGTCACCTTTTGCTTCCTTAATTCCTCTATTTCTTGTATCCGGAGCTCCAGTATGTTCTTTCCAGATATACCTCAGACGGGGATCATTAATAGAAGAAAGCACGCTCTTTGTTTCGTCTGTAGAACCATCATCTATAACCAGAACTTCAAAATCGCCAAAATCCTGTGATAGGACACTCGCAAGAGCTTCTCTAATCCAAAATTCACGATTGTAAGTAGGTATAACTACTGATATAAATGGGGAAGGCTGTTTTCTTTCAATTACACCAGGAGGACAGGAGAAAGCCAATATTGTTCCGTTCTGCCATACCAATTTTGCCCCTTCAAGTTCGAATTTTGTTATCCACCACTCTTTATGTCGTAGACTTAGATGATATCTGTCATTTCTATGGATATGGTATTCAGGGAAGCAAATCATTGCTACTATGAGTCCACTACTGAGCCTTATCTGTTCCTGTAATGCTTTATCTACCTCGTAGGGATGTATATGTTCTAATAAATCTGTTGAGAAAACTATGTCAAAATCTCTATCTCTGAATGGCATATTTATTCCTTTTACTTTATAAATGTAGTCTTTGCCTCTGTGTACTGTGTTAATAATATAATCCGAGGATTCTATGCCTATTGCTTCAAATCCTTCCTCTCTAAGAAAATCTACACATAGTCCGTAACCACAACCTATCTCCAGTATACGCTCAGGAAGCCCACCAAATACTTGAGCATAGAGAGACAGAAGCAGTTTAGCATTGGGTAAATGTCTTTGTGTATCCAGAAGATAATCTTCTCTCTCCTTGTAGTATTCTTTATCATACACAGGATAAACTATTTGAGTTGTATCAAGTGATAATGGACAGAAATTGAGTTTATGATCTCGTCTCGTTGCAACTATTTCCACTGTTTCATTTGTGGCCATGTTATGATTGATTTTCTCTACTGTGAAATACGGCTCAAGTAACTCAAGGATGGCTTGCTCGGTAAATCTGAATGTATGATCTTTCTGCATCTCTCCTACAACTTCTGTATGGATAGCATTAGATATGGCAAACATTCCTCCTGGGTGAAGAACACGAAATGCCTCTTCTATAACAGATGACGGATTATCTACATGATCCAAAGAAGAAATTATAAAAACACTGTCAAAAGAAGAGTCTTTGAATGGCAGATATTCCCCAATACTTTGCACCAACCTTTTATCAGGATGAAGCCAGTCACACAGAGGGTCGGCACCGTAGTATTCAATGTCCGAGGAGATAATCTTTTCATACCATCCTAAACCAGCACCAATATCTAATACTTTACCCTTCAGATCAAAAAAAGAGAGCATGTTTCTGAACTTGCTCAATTCTCCTTTACTCATATTTTTAACCTTTTTGCAAGATTGATTGTTCTCTCGCCATTGTTTAAATAGATCAAGTTTTTTCTGCCACTCTTTTTTACCTTTTTTGCCCCAATGCAGCTTTTTGCACACAAATGTCAGATGTAAAAAAGATGAAGATACTTGACTCTGCCAGACTAAATCAGGAGAATAACGGGTGATAAGTGTAGTTAGTTCTTCCTTTGTAAAACCTTTATCATAAGCCAAATTTTTGGCTTTTTCTTTACTATATACAGTAAGAACGACCCTTCCATCTGGCTTACATACTCTAACAGCTTCGTTAAGTAGCAAAAGCAAATCATTAACACTTTTGCAGCTTTCTCCTAACACAATAGTGTCGAAACTGTTCACAGGAAAAGGCAATAGTGTATCCTTTCCTACGACGAAAAGGGAGTTACTGGTGGTCGATTGAGTCTCCCTTTTTGCTACAGCAACTGCATATAAGTCTGAAGATACGCATACAGTTGGTAAGTTTTCCCTTGATATAGCCATAATTAGAGCACTATCTATACCTCCTATCTTGAGAATAGCTCCACGACAACAAGCAGAGGTAACCTCATACTTTTTGGCTAAGTCAACATTCATACCTTAATTACTGTGAATATTCTATTCTGAATGGAAAGGTCACTGAAGAATCCTCTTCTATTGTTAGAACGTTCGCTCCTTGTTTATAGATATTGTCAGCTTCTATTCTGAATGAGACAGCTTTTTGCCAAGTTTGGTAGTATATCAGTCGATCTAAACTTACGATATAGAATGTTAAACTATAACTCCCAGGTACAAGCGGTAAAGAATCAATAATACAGGTAACCTTCTCTTTACCATATATGTAGTCCATAATGTTATCCGCATAAGCAGAGCTTGGTGTAAATATCGGAATTCCATTCTGATTTATTATTTGAAAACGAAAGTTCGGTTTTTTTATCTTCGTCAGGGCTTCATAACTCAACTCAATTATCATCTTTTCACCCATTTTGAAGGAAGTTCGTACATTACCGTCCTTGTCTCGCAAAGCAACCCTTGTAAAAATAACATCCTTCCCGGTACTTGCTTGCCCCGCACCTAAAGAGGAGCCTCTGTTCATCCTTTTGTTCATTTCCTGAACATAAAAAGAGACAATTTCTTTACTCTCTCCCTCTCTCTTCACCCTCCCCTCCTCCAGGAAGATTACCCTGTCGCATATTGACTGAACCATATATATATTATGTGACACAAAAACAATCGCCTTATCACTCTCTCTAACCTCTTTCATCTTCTCAACACACTTTTTCTGAAAGATCATATCACCCACTGCAAGCACTTCGTCTATGAGAAGTATATCAGGGTCAACATGA
>CAYRBN010000123.1:0-3490 GCA_964422625.1 uncultured bacterium
GTCCCTACAATGTAGGGACAACCCTTGTGGTTGTCCGCAGGGTTGTTTTTGCACAGCCCTCAGTAGCTTGCTACTGCCTCGCAACCAGGAGGTTGCTCCTACTATCTCCTCCCTCAGATTTGACATTGGATATTGGGATTTGATTAGACATTAGAAATTAGTTATTAGTCATTTTCCCCAGAGCGCCTCCACTTACGGATACCCACTGACCAGGATAATGCACTTCAATTTACTATGAGAACAAGGGGGGATATGAAGTTGGAAGCTCCACAGGGTTGGGTGTCGCTATAAGGGACTGATAGTCTATGAATCTCATTCACACTACAGCCGAGACGATAAAAAGATACAATCTCCTTAAGAGAGGGGATACAGTTCTAATTGCCTGCTCAGGCGGGACAGATTCTGTTGCCCTCCTCTACATCCTTGTTGATCTAAAAGAGAGACTTGGATTAGCAGATATCCATGTTGCCCATCTTGACCACTGCATAAGAGAGAATTCCCGCGAAGACGCTCTATTTGTGAGAAATATCTGCAAAAAGATGCATATCCCCTGTATTGTTGGCTCTTTTAATGTCAGAGCATTCGCAAAGAGACAGGCACTATCCATAGAAGATGCGGCGAGAAGAGTGAGATACAGATTTTTAGAGCAGACCAGAAAAAAACTGAGTCTTGATTGGATAGCTACAGGGCATACCCTCAATGACCAGATTGAGACACTCTTTTTGAGAATAGATAGAGGGACAGGGCTTAAGGGACTCTCGCTCATCTATCCAAAAAGAGAGAGGGTGATCCGTCCTCTTATCTGCACAAAAAAAAGAGAGATACTCAAATTTCTTAGAGAGCGCAGTATCTCATACAGAATTGATGAAACAAACCTTGACCTCTCTATAAAACGTAACCTTATAAGAGATAAACTCCTCCCACCTTTACTGGAAACACTCCCTAATTTTGGAGAACGGCTGATACATCTACGGGATATATTAGAACAGGATGAGAAAATTGTTGAATCTCTTATAGACAAAAGATGGAACGAGGTCGTCAGTTCAAAAAAGGACGAAATGTTTATAGATATAAAAAAAATCAGAGAACAGGAAAGACCTGTCAAAATGCGGATTATAAAAAGAGCACTTGAGACTATGTCTGCTCCGTGTGATAGGAAATATGTGGACTATGTCCTCTCTTTTTTTGCTGAAGGAAGGGTTGGGAGCCATATAGTTCTTCCCAATATTTCAGTTTATAGAGATTATGATAGGTTCATCATAAAAAGAAGAGGGAAAGTCTCTCTCTCCCAACCAGTTATCTCGGTGTCCGAAGAAGGTAGAGTAGAGTTGCCAGATTGGACTATAACAACAAGGCTGCTAAAAAAAGGAGAAACTCCTGAAATAGAGTGGGGTTGTCTTGCACAGGATAGGGTCTATTTTGACCTTGATAGGCTAAGCCCACCTTTTTTGATAAGATATAGAAAGAGAGGTGATCTCTTTAGACCCTATGGTATGAAGAAGAAAAAGAGATTGAAAGCTCTATTCATAGATGACAAGATTCCTTCATATAAGAGGTCAGGGATTCCACTTTTTGTAGATTCAAACGATGAGATACTATGGATTGTGGGACACAGGAGGTCAGACATAGCCCTGTTTGGCAAAGAGACAGAAAAGATTCTTGAGATTAAAGTAACCAAGGCTCTCTAACTTGTCCTTTCACTACCATCTCATGTAGTCGTTCTCGTCTATCAATTCATCTATTCTCCTTTCTATAATCTCATCCCTGTTCTTCTTCCGCTCTGCCAATTCCTCTTTAAGGCGAGTAATCTTTTCCTCCAATCTCTTTATTCGTGCTCCTCTCACTTCTTCCCTCAGGTCAAATTGCTCCGAAACTACCCTGCTCAGCTCGGTCTTAATCTTCTCTTTTTCCTTATCAGTCTCTGCGTCCTTGTATTTCTCTACAAGCTCAAAACTCTCCCGTCTCAGCTCCAGAATCTGAAGAGATTTTTCGTATAATTCAGGCTCCTTCTCCTTCAGTCTCTCTAAATTCCTTTTCCGCATCATAGCCCTTTTCAGATGTCTTCTGTATTCTTCTGGCTTTCTCAACCTAAGTTCGTTTAACCTTCTTATCCGTTCTGGCCCCGCATATTTCTCTATAAACTCCATTATTTCTTCTCTCTTCTGTTCGCTCAATATTTCGTTCGGTGGCTGAGCAACAAGCAATCCTGCCACCATCATTGTCGGAATTAACCATCTCATAAGACCCCCCCTTTTTGAATTATGAATTATGAATTTACACCCCATTTCTAAATACCCTCAAGTTTCAAAAGTTCATTCTCTATTCTATAAATCCGTGTGTCTATATTGTGAATATCCTCCTTATACTCCGTCAAAAGAAATATCTCCTCTTCCATAACCCTTATAGTCTCTTCAAAATTGTTATCCCACAGATATGCCCTCTGAAATGGGAGTATAAGAATCAGCAAAATTGCAACCGCACCTGCAAGAGTTGGCATAGCCCATCTCAAATGCCATCTGAATGTAAACCTCTTATATCTCCTTTCTACCCTCTTCAGAATTCTCTCGGTTACCCAGAAAGACGGTTCTCTTTGTGGAAGTCTGTCATAGAGAGAGACAACTGTTTTGAAGTTATCTATATATTTCTTACAAAAGGGACAAGAGAGGAGATGTTCCTTAAATTCCTTCCTTTCTTTGCCTTTCAGCTCATCGTATATATATAGTATACAGTTCTCATTATACTTATCACACTTCATATCCACACCCTCTTAAGGATTTTCTTAAACTTACAACAGCATTGTGCATTCTTGAAAGGACAGTTGGAAGAGGACAATTTAATATCTCCGCAATCTCCTTAAATCTCAGGTCCCCCTCCTGCCTCATCATAAAAACCTGTTTCTGTTTTGGAGGCAGACTATTTATCTTATCTTCATATAGGATGAGCATCTCTTTCTGCTCCATAGACTTCTCTGGAGATGGAGAACTGTCAGTTATTTCCATCCAATCCTCAATAGGTTCCACTGGTTGCCTTTTTCTCTTTCTCAGATAATCCATAGTAACAGAGTTTGCTATGGAATAAAGCCAGCCTCTGAATTTCCCCTCTTCTCTATATCTTTTTATGTTCTTGATTGCCTTCATAAATGTAACCAGAACCAGGTCGTCAGCAGTATCTGGATTGTTAACAAAATGATATATAAAGTTATATATCTTATTCTTATACCTGTGGAACAGTTCTGTAAATGCATCCCCATCACCCATTTTGTATTGCTTTATCAGATCGGCATCATCTCTTTCCATATCTATAATAGTAAACGACAAAAATTATAATTTATTTTGTTTTTTTTTGTTTTTTTTGAGGTTTATTGGACACGATAAATCGTGTCCCTACATTTTGATGTAGGGATTTGATTTATCAAATCCAAAAAGGGTTTTCCCACAGTCAATGTCCTTGCACCTATGCATAGGTACGGGGCAGGCAGGAGACCTTTCCC
>CAYRBN010000124.1:0-3461 GCA_964422625.1 uncultured bacterium
AACTAATATTAGCACACAGATTTTCACAGATAAAACTGATGGACACAAATATAATCCATTATAAAGATTTTTTTGAAATCTGTGTGATTTCCCTGATTTTTTCCTTGACAAAGATAGATAGTTGTGTTAAAATAGATCTATGAAAAGATTTTTACTTCTCTTGCTTGTGCCATCTATTATATACTCCAGTAATGTATTTGACTTTCTCAATATCCCCTCTGGTGCAAGGCATTCAGCTCTTGGAGGAGGATTCTCTGCTCTTTATGATACATACAGTATCTTCTATAACCCTGCTGGGATATACGATACAACCACCACTACCATAAGCTCAACCTTTAGACGCTACATAGCAGGAATAAACTCAGGTGTTCTGCTTTTAAGCAAACCTAAATATGGTGGAACAGTCGGTGTTGGGATAAGCTATCTAAATGTTGGAACTATAGAAAGACGCGGAATAGATGGCATCCGGGATGGAACTTTTACCCCTTTCTCCCTCTCCACAAGACTTGCCTATTCCAGGGATTTTGGTCTGTTTAAGGGTGGTGTAGCAATCAATCTAATATATGAGACAATAGAGAAATATACTGCCTTTGCACCTGCGATTGATATGGGGGTCATATATAGAGCAAACCCTCAACTTAACCTTGCAATCTCCTTGAATAATATTGGCTATCAGATTATACCATTTAGAGATACAAGAGAACCTCTGCCATATAAAGTAAGGGGCGGTTTTACCTACTCTCCTTTACCCCTCTATATCTTTGGGGGTGATATTGAATGGCAGAGGAATGGAGGAAAAAATATAATATTGGGTGCAGAGATAGTTTTAAACCCCAGCCTCATCTTCCGTGCAGGATACGCCTCTAGGGGCCAGGACCTTAAGGTAGATGTGCCAATGGATATAACTGCAGGACTCTCTTTCGGTGTTGGATTTGTGCGGGGTAGATTAAGGCTTGACTATACAGTAACACCGATGGTAGATCTTGGTATTACCCACCAGATAGGCGTGAGTTTTGTGCAACCAAAAGTAGAGGTAATTGAAGAAGTGGAGATAATAATTCCAGAGGTAGAGGAAGAACCACCAGAGGTTGTAGAAGAGCCACCAGGGGTTGTAGAAGAGCCACCAGAGGTCGAAAAAGAGATAGAAGAGAGAGTAAAGGAGAGATACGACATATATGTGGTAAGGCCGGGAGATTGGCTCTCCAAACTTGCAGAGTATCCTGAGGTATATGGAAAAGGAAATTACAGAAGATGGGTGGATATATACAGGGTAAACATAGAGAAGGTAGAAAATCCTGGCCTTATATACCCCGGATTACGGCTTAAAATTCCCCGTCCCTGAGCCCGGCTGATTGATTCCTTATAACTTGAAGGTTGTGATTTTGCTCATTTGACTGTGGAAAAGCCCTTCTAAATACCAATATCAATGAAAAATGAAAATATTAAAGCTTGTTCCTGACAAGATCAGGAATGCAAATTGCAAAATTATCCCATCTTTTTAACCGTAGAGCGCTCAGAGAAATCAGAGACCGATATTTTTTTCTCTCAGCGAACTCTGCGGTTAAGGTATCTCTTTCATTTTTCAATTTACACTTTGCATTTTTCAATGAGCGATAGCATGTATCTGCCCTCTCCCACATTAAGGTAAGGAGGTTTTTATGCTTACAGGTGCATATACACTACTGATAACACCATTCAATAATGACCTTTCTCTGGATGAAGAAGGTCTGAGGAAATTGGTAAGGATACAGATAGAGGCTGGCATCCACGGAATTGCACCACTTGGGGTTACAGGAGAACATTCACTTCTGTCCGATAGAGAGGTGATAAGGGTATTAGAGATTATCATAGATGAGGCAAAAGGGAAGGTAAAGATAGCACCTGATACCTGCACATCCAGTTTGGATAAAACCCTTGAGAGAGTAAAGGTCTATTGTGATATGGGGGCTGATTATATTGCTGTTTTTGTTCCTTTTCTTGTCCTGCCAAAGGAGGATGGAATAATAGCCTTTTATGAGAGGGTTGCTGATGAATCAAAGGTCCCGATTATAATGCATAACGCACCAGGGAGGGTTGGGGTAAATCTCTCTCCTGAGGCAATTGCAAAACTGGCAGACCATCCCAATATAATCTCTATCAAAGATGGAAATTGTGACCTGAGACATCTATCAAAGGTTATCTATCTGACTGAGGATAAAGAGTTTACGGTATTTACTGCAAAGGATAGAACAGCCTATCCTATGCTTTCATTTGGTGGAAAGGGCGTATTCACTGTCGCGGGAAATATTATCCCGGAGGTTATGAAGAGAATCGTTGAATATTCCTTGAATCACAAATTAGATAAGGCAGAGGAACTTCACTATAAATACTATACCCTGTTTTCCGCATTAAGAATGGATACTAATCCTATGGCATGCAAATCTGCACTGAACATTATGGGACTTCCTGCGGGCGGACTACGGTTACCCCTTACAAGACTGAGCCAGCAGAACAGAGAGATTTTAAGAAACATACTCAGGGAAAAGGGTCTGATTTGAGAGAGATTATAGTCAAAGCAAAAGCCACTATAGCCAATTTCGGGCCTGGTTTTGATATATTTGCCCTTGCCCTGAATCAACCTTCTGATCAGTTCATGGTATCACTCTCCAACACAGGTTCCATAACGATAAGACTATCTGGAGAAAATGGGGATATTCCCACCCAACCAGAAAAAAACACAGCAGGAATTACTGCTATCAATCTTCTTCAAGAGCTTAAGGAGCCTCCCGGGGTAAAGATAGAGATAAAGAAGGGGATAACCCCCTGTGCAGGGCTTGGAACATCAGGCGCGAGTGCGAGTGCGGTTGCATACAGCCTGAACAGACTTCTCTCGCTTAACCTTAAGGACAACGAAATGATTGAGATAGCAAGTGTCTCAGAGGCAGTAACAGGGGGGGCACCGCATGCAGATAATGTTTCCGCATCCCTGCTTGGAGGTTTTGTTTTCATCAGAAATTATAATCCAATAGATGTTATTAGAATTGAGACACCCCCTATTCCTATAGTGGTTGCGATTATCAAAAAGTCAAGACAGACTACGAGAGGATTTATAAAAAGA
The DNA here is from genome assembly GCA_964422625.1 of uncultured bacterium. Lineage (GTDB taxonomy): Bacteria > Hydrothermota > UBA3073 > UBA3073 > UBA3073 > CAYRBN01. The sequence continues at coordinate 3,098 of CAYRBN010000124.1, forward strand.
AGATATACTCTGAACCAGGTAAAAGAACAGATGTCATACTGCTCATCTCTTATCCATGCAATGATATCAGGGGATATAAAAGATATTGGTAGATTTATAAATAAAGATCTGATATCAGAGCCAGCAAGGGCAAGGTCAATACCAGACTATATGGATATAAAAAAGAAGGTATTAGATGCAGGTGGTTATGGATGCACTATATCTGGTGGTGGCTCATCAATATTTGTCATAAGTGAGGAGAGAAAGAGAGAGGAGATTGCCGAGATATTAAGAAAGGAATTGAAAGATATAGAGAGTGAAATTATTATCACATCTTCAGGAAACGAGGGGATTACTGAGATGGAGAGTAATTAGTAGTGAGTAG
>CAYRBN010000125.1:0-3444 GCA_964422625.1 uncultured bacterium
GTGCCTTCGTGGTGAAAAAAAATCATGAATCTACCAGAATTTTCTGTAAATAAAAGGGTTACCATCACTATGATGGTCCTTATAATAGTCCTTTTGGGGTCTATCTCATTGAGCAGACTTGGGCTGGATCTTCTCCCGGATATTGAATACCCTGTTGTTAGTATAATGACGACCTATCCTGGCGTGGCATCCAAGGAGATAGAAAGGCAGGTAACAAAACCAATAGAGGGAGCGGTTGCAGCTGTGAGTGGTGTAAAATCTGTAAGTTCAGCCTCAGAAGAGGGCGTTTCAGTAGTATTCGTGGAGTTTGAATGGGGAACCAACCTTGATTTTGCTGCCCAGGATATTAGAGATGCAATCAGTCTCGTCCGAACCTGGCTCCCCGAAGATGTTTCAACCCCTTTGGTCCTTAAATTTGATCTTGCAATGATGCCGGTTGTCTTCTATGGTGCCACCGGTGATTGTGACCTGAGAGAACTCCGTAGGGTTCTCGAAGATATGGTAAAAGATAGAATAGAAAGAATAGATGGAGTGGCGGTCTGTATGCTGATGGGAGGAGAAGAGAGAGAGATAAATATCTCTATTGATAAGGCAAGTCTTATCTCCCATAATATCGGACTCTCCCAGGTCGTATTAGCACTGAGAGGTGCAAATCTGAACTTCAGTGCAGGACACATCACCCGGGGATATAAAGAATATTCTGTGAGAATAGTTGGAGAGTATGAAAGCATTGATGAGATAGGGAATACAGTAATAGATAGTAGAGAGGGAACCCTTATCTATCTCAAAGACATTGCAGAACTGAAAGATACACACAAAGAGATTAGAGGCTATGGAAGAACAGATGGCAAGGAAAGTATCGTGATGTTCATAACAAAAGAGGCTGGTGCAAACACTGTGATAGTTTCTGGTGAAATAGATGAAGAACTGAAAAAGATTAAACCCACACTTCCTCATAATATTGAGCTCCATCTCTTTTTTGACCAGGGGGATATGATAGGCATGATAACCAGAAGAACAGGAGGCACTACCCTCTGGGGTGGGCTCATTGCTATCTTATTCATATTCTTATTCCTGAGAAACTGGAGACCTACCTTTACCATTGCCCTTGCTATCCCATTTTCAATCATTACAACCATGATAGCTATCTATTTTGCCGGTTATACACTTAACATGATGACCCTTGCAGGAATGGCTCTCGGAGTTGGGATGCTGGTTGATAACGCCGTGGTAGTAATAGAAAACATATATAGAAAAATGGAAGAGGGAAGTAATAGAAAGAATGCTGCAATTTCTGGGACCACGGAGGTTGGCATGGCAATCACAGCCTCAACACTGACAACTGTCTCTGTATTTATCCCTCTTGTCTTTGCTGGTGGCATTGCAGGCATGTTGTCCAGAACCCTTGCCCTCACAATATCTTTTGCTCTCTTTGCCTCTCTCTTTATCGCATTTACTCTGGTTCCTATGCTTGCGTCCACTCTGTTCAAAAAGAGGGGTAAAACTTCCCAGGAAGAGAGGTTTGATAGACTTAAGGAGAGATATGGGAGATTTCTACAATCTGCCCTTGTCAGGAAAAGAAGAACTCTTTTAATAATAAGTTCGGCATTTGTCATCACACTATGTATAATTCCCATTATAGGAACTGAATTTATGCCTAAGATGGACATACCATTTTTATCTATAAACCTTACAATGCCTGTGGGGACATCCCTTGAAGAGACAGACAGAGTTGCATCCCAATTTGAGACTATTCTTGATGGTATAAAAGAGATAGAAACTGTAAGCGCCTGGGTAGGACTCAGTGAGGCAACCGAATATGATGTGGCTTATGGCACAATGAGCCCTGGGGTAAATCAGGCTCAGGTGATGGGGAAATTGGTTGACGAAGCAGATCGCAAAAGGTCTTTACATGATATTATAGAAGAGATAAGGAGAAAAATTCCCCATATAGAGGGAGCAAGTATAGAATTTGTTGATATGGGTGGACAGATGTTTGGAGCTGGAGCTGGTCCTCCAGTAGATGTAAGGATCTTTGGCGAAGATCTATCTACCCTGAAGAGGATCTCCGAACAGATAGCGGATGAGATAGAAGATATAAGAGGTCTAAAGGATATAGAAACATCCCTCAGGTATGGAAAACCTGAAATACAGATAAGAATTGATAAAGAGAGGGCATCCCTATTTGGATTAAATGTTTATCAGATAGGACGGGAGGTAAGGGCATCTATGCATGGTATAACCGCAGGAAGATTTAGAGAATTGGGAGAGGAGGTAGATATATTGGTAGAGATCAGAGATGAGGATGTGAAAGAGTTAAGAGATATTGAAAATATTCCTATTCCAACCCCCTTTGGGACAACTATTCGTTTAAGACAGATTGCAGAGATAGTTTTGACTGAGGGACCTGTGAGGATAGAAAGGGAAGAGAGAACAAGGAAGGCCTCGGTCACAGCAAATATTGAGGGTAGAGACCTGGGAAGCGTTGTAGGGGATATTGCAGAAGAGATTGAACCAATAAGAGAGATTCTTCCATCAGGCTATTCTATAGAGTTTGGTGGTGAATATAAGGAGATGAGGGAGACCTTTATAACCCTTGGCATTGCCCTTGTTCTTGCCCTGATTCTTGTATATATGGTAATGGCTGCCCAATTTGAATCCTTTGTCCATCCATTTGTTATAATGTTCACTATGCCATTGGCTGGTGTAGGAGTGTTCTGGGCACTGTTTTTAACAGATAGGGCAGTATCACTGCCAGCGCTATTGGGGATAATAATCCTTTCGGGTATTGTGGTAAATAATGCCATAGTATTTATAGACTATACCAATCATCTACGAAAAAAGGGGTTGGATATATATTCTGCCCTTGTTCTGGCAGGAAAAACCAGGTTGAGACCTATTCTTATAACAGCCTTTACAACTATTGGAGGGATGCTACCTATGGCACTGATTGGCGGTCAAGGTTCAGAGATGCGGATGCCTATGGCTATTGTGGTAATAGGCGGGCTCTCTGTTGCTACACTGCTCACCTTGATAGTTATTCCCATTATTTACACAATCTTTGAGGATATTGCACAAAAGATAAGAATCAGAGGGAGAAAAGCCTTGCATGAGGATGAGATAATGTAGGGACAACCCTTGATGTAAGAGCAAATCCGAAACTCGAAGCACAAAATAAAGTGGACATTGACATAATCCAATTGCTTTTTCAAGTTCATTGACATTTTCTCTTGTGTATTGTATAATACCTCCAACAAGGGGGTATTATGAGAGAGCCGTTACATAAGAGAATGTCTCAGGAAAGTGATATCTATTCCAAGATATAACTCTCGTATGTCCACTTTTAGTGTTCCCATGTGTCCACTTTTGAGTGTTGCGTAACAAGTGGATATTTTTTTCTGTTACGGAACATTTAAAATGGGACATTCTCGGAACGCTAAAATG
>CAYRBN010000126.1:0-3381 GCA_964422625.1 uncultured bacterium
TATGATATATCTTGTTCCACATACACATTATGATGCCATCTGGGTTTTTAATAGGGAGGACTATTTCCATATTAATATAGAACTTATTATAAAAGAGGCAGTAGAACTTGCGTTAAATACAGATTACAGATTCCTGATAGAGCAGACCTTTCTTTTAGAGACGGTTGAGAAAAGGTATCCAGAGCTATTCAAAAGACTAAAAAAGGCTATAAAAGAGAACAAGATAGAGATTGCTGATGGAGAATATCTGATGGCAGATACAATGCTTCCACAAGGAGAGACCTTAGTAAGGGAAATACTGGTTGGTAAAAGATATGTGCATCAGAAATTTGGGGTTCCTGTCCCAGTAATGTGGCAGGCAGATAGTTTTGGGTTAAATGCACAGCTTCCTCAGATATATAAGAGATCAGGATATAAATACCTTGCATTCAGGAGAGGAGTAGATAGAAAAAAGCCTTCAGAATTCCTCTGGGAGGGGTTGGATGGGACAAAAATTTTGACCCACTGGATGCCCCTCGGATATAGAGCAGGATTAGACCTGACAAAGTTAGAAGAGAGTTATGAGAAGTTAAAAAATCTTGCAGCCACATCATCAATCTTGATGCCATCTGGAAGTGGGGTAACAGTGCCACAGCCTGAAACTTCTGCGTTCGTGAAGATGTGGAATGAAAAACATGATACGAAGATGAAGATTGCAACCCCAGGTCAGTTCTTTGATGCATTAGAGAAAGAGTCTAAAGACCTAGAAACAAGAAAAGGAGAGATGTATTCAGCCGAGCATTCTGACATTTTTTCAAGCTGTTGTTCCAGTAGAATGTGGATAAAACAGGGTCTTGCAGATTATGAGAATCAACTGATGAGTCTTGAGAGATGGAGCACAATATCATACCTGCTTGGTGGCTATTATCCATCTGATGAGCTGGCACATTGCTGGAAAAAGATTCTTTTTCTTGCATTTCATGATGTGGTTCCAGGAACGGGTATGGATAGATGTTATGATGAGGTGAAACAGGATTTAGATTTTCTTGAAACCACCCTATCTACTCTTTCCCAGCGGATATTTACAACAATAGTAGAGAATGAAACAGATGAAGACAAAGAGAGGGGAGACCTGATAGTGTTCAACTCACTCTCATGGGAGGTGAAGAACTGGGTAGAGATGGAACTGACATTTGATAAAGGGAAAATTATGGTTGTTAAAGGGCTTGCGAGTGGGGATGAGGAGATAGAGGTAGAGATTATTAAGTTTGCAAGGTACTCTGACGACTCACTCCGATATGTAAAGATAGGGTTTGTTCCGTCTGTCCCTGCTCTGGGATATAAGGTATATAAGATCCTTGAGCGAGAACCCAGGACCGGCGATGATCCGAATTACATCAGGATAAGGGGAAATACCGTGAGAAATAGATTCTTTGGGGTTGAGATAGACCCTGGCACAGGATTGATTGATGTGATTCAAGGTAAGGGAGAGAAAATTTGTAGTGCGAATGAACTTGTGATTGAAGAAGAGATTGGCGACCTGTACTATCACAAACAGACATTGGATATTCCATTGAAGACAGAGAGAGGAGAAGGAATAAAGTATGGGTCATTTAAGATGGGCAATTTCCGGATAGACAAAAGCCAGCTGAGACGGATCATCAATGTGGAGACTGACTATTTTTCACTTAGATGGCCCTATAGATTGACAGAGAAGATGGAGCCAATTATATGGCGGCATAAATTTTTGAGATGCATAAAAAAGATAGTGGTGTATAAGGACATTCCAAGAATAGATTTTATCACTAATATAGACAATAGGCATCCAAGAGCACGAATCAGACTCAGATTCTCTACGGAGATAAAATCTCCCAATTATGCCTGTGGAACACAATTTGGTGTCGTTTCCAGACCGACTAACAAGCAGAATTTTCCTTCTATTATGTGGCTCTCTTATGCTGATAAAAAGAAGGGATTAACCGTGATTCACAGAGGCATACCAGAAAATGAGGTAAGAGATGGGGACATTTTTCTAACTCTCTTAAGAAGTGTTTCAATGCTTTCATCAGATGGTAGTGCAGGTCCTGTAATACCGGTTCCAGATGCGCAAGAGTTAAAAAGCTATCTATATGAGTATTCTGTTTATCCGCATGAAGGCGACTGGCGAGATGCAGAATCCTACAAGCAGGCTCATCAGTTTAATTTTCCTTTACAGACACTGCAATTGCCTAAAGATGTGAATATAGTCCATAAGCGCTCTTTTTTGAAGATAGAGCCAGAAAATGTTGTTCTCTCTGCACTGAAAAAGGCAGAGGATGGTGATAATGTGATTATCAGATTTTATGAGACAAAAGGAGAAGAGACAGATGCGAGAATAACATTTTTCACTCGGACTAAGGTAATTAAGCCTGTAAACCTGCTGGAACAAGAGGATGAACAAACAGAAAAGACCTTAAAAAAGAATGGAAATGGAATAGAGTTAAAAATAAAACCATTCGAGATAGTAGGGGTTAGTTTGTTAGTTGGTTAGGATTTTGGAGCGTAGCGACATTATGCATTTAGGTTTTTTACAATACAGTCCTGTTTTTGGGGATAAGAAGGCGAATCTTGAGAGAGTGGGGGAGATGCTCTGTTTAGAGAGAGATGCTCTTATCGTTCTTCCTGAGCTATCTTTTACAGGGTATCTATTTAAGGATAAAGAAGAACTTGACTCTGTTGCCGAAGAAGTAGGTGGTGTTACTGTAGAATATCTGATTCCTATCGCAAGAGATAATAATCTCTCTATTGTATTTGGGATGCCTGAGAGAGTGGGGGAGAGGGTCTATAATTCAGCCTGTCTTCTCTCACCAGATGGTAGAGTAAGAACATATCGTAAGGCACATCTATTTGATAGAGAGAAACTGATTTTTACCCCTGGAGAGACAGGTTTTCCCCTGTTTGATATAGAAATTTGTGGTATTAAGGTCCGATTGGGGCTTCTTATCTGTTTTGACTGGATATTTCCTGAGCCATGGAGAATTCTTGCATTAAAAGGGGCGCAGATTATAGCACATCCTGCCAATCTTGTGCTTCCATACTGTCAGGATGCTATGATAACAAGGGTTATAGAGAACCGGGTCTTTATAATCACTGCAAATCGCACAGGAGAAGAGAGAGGAGTTAGATTTACAGGAGCCTCACAGGTTGTCCGACCAGGTGGAGAGAGATTGATACAGGTTGGAGGAGAGGTAGAGGGCCTATGGACTGTTGAGTGTGACCCAACTGAGGCGAAAGACAAGAAGGTTACAGAGAGAAACGATATATTCGCTGATAGGAGAGAGGATTTATACAAAAAAAGAGAATAAAATCGGTTCCTTCCCAATTTAAGTGGGTAACGACATTTAACAGAAATTATTCCACATA
>CAYRBN010000127.1:0-3327 GCA_964422625.1 uncultured bacterium
GTGGAATAATTTCTGTTAAATGTCGTTACCCACTTAAATTGGGAAGGAACCTTTTAGAACTCCTTCACTCAAAAAAGTCATCAATTGGATTTTTGATCTTATCAATAGCCCTTTTGGAAACATGAGTGTAAATCTCTGTTGTTTTAGATCTATTATGTCCCAAGAGTTCCTGAATGGATCTTAAATCTGTATCTTGTTCGAGCAAGTGTGTTGCAAAACTATGCCGTAGCATATGTGGAGTAACATTTTTATGAATCCCTACCTTAAATGTCGCCTTTTTCAAAATATTAGCGACACTATTCGCACGTACCTTACCCTTTCAAATAGCATGCAAATAGAAGTTGCAAGAAACAACTATTGTATATTTATCATACTCCAAAAAAGAGATTTTGTCAAGAAAAATTTTTTGAGTTGTTAATTGAAAGATTTTTCTTGACAATCTGTCCGATAGGGTGTATAATACTAAATGATTTTTTGGTCAATTTTTTGTTACCGATCTTTTTACAAGGAGAGTCTATGTCAAAACGGGTGATAATTATGGGGGCGGCCGGGAGAGATTTCCACAACTTCAATCTGGTATTCAGAGATAACAGAGAGTTTGAGGTTGTTGGGTTCACTGCGGCTCAGATACCTGATATCGCAGGAAGAAAGTATCCTTCATTACTTGCAGGGGATATGTATAAAGAAGGTATCCCAATATATCCAGAATCTGAGCTGATACATCTTATAAAAAAGTTATCTGTTGACCTTGTTCTATTTTCATACAGCGATATATCACATAACTATCTTATGCATCGTGCATCCTCTGTGCTTGCGGCCGGTGCAGATTTTATGTTGCTCGGTCCAAAATCTACAATGATAAAATCCAAAAAACCTGTTGTTGCAATATGTGCAACAAGAACAGGTTCTGGAAAAAGTCAGACCACAAGAAGGGTTACCGATATACTCAAAAAAAAGAATAAAAGAGTATGCATTATAAGACACCCTATGCCTTATGGAGATCTTACAAAACAGGTAGTTCAGAGATTTGCAAGTTATGAAGACCTTGAAAAAGAGGGATGCACAATTGAAGAGCGTGAGGAGTATGAACCACATATAGATAGAGGATTGGTAGTATATGCAGGTGTTGATTATGGGAAAATTCTTGAAAAAGCAGAGCAGGAAGCAGATATAATAGTCTGGGATGGTGGGAATAATGACCTCCCATTTTATAAACCAGACCTTCTGATAGTTGTAGTTGACCCCTTGAGACCAGGACATGAGATACTCTATCACCCAGGAGAGACAAACCTGCGAATGGCAGATGTGATAGTTGTGAACAAGATGGACAGTGCAAAAGATGAGGATGTTGAGCGAGTTAAAAGAAATATAAGAGATGCAAATCCATCTGCAACGGTCATATTTGCAAACTCGGCTATTTTTGTGGAGCGTCAGGATATTATAAAAGATAAAAGTGTGCTTGTAGTAGAAGATGGACCAACCCTTACTCATGGAGAGATGGCTTATGGTGCAGGGTTTGTGGCAGCAAATAGATTTGGAGCCAGGAAGATAATAGACCCAAGACCGTATGCGGTTGGTTCTCTAAAAGATATATATGAGAAATATCCAACAACAGGTAATGTATTACCAGCAATGGGCTATAGCGATCAGCAGATAAAAGAACTTGAGCTGACAATAGCAAAAACACCCTCTGATTCTGTGATCGTGGCAACTCCGATAGATATAACAAGAGTGCTAACCATTAAAAAACCCTATACCCGTGTGGAGTATGAACTTGAAGAGATAGGGAGCCCAGATATAGAAGAAGTGCTTCAGTCCGCAGGGTTATTGGGTGTAGTTTAGAGTTTTCTTGACGGCGTAGGAATTTAGTAGGCAGGCTCTTTTTAAAAATCAGAGTTAACTTTTTGGTTTTACTGGAGTTAGATAAAATAAAAATTCCTTGATTGCACAGGAAAACTTACACTAGGCTAATATTAGCACACAGATTTTCACAGATAAAACTGATGGACACAAAGATAATTCATTATAAAGATTTTTTTGAAATCTGTGGCTATCTGTTCAATCTGTGTCCATCTGTGTGCTTTCACTCATTTTTTTCTTGACTGAAAATGCTTATAGAAAAGCCAAGACATACGGAAATATTTGGCTCGGTAAAGATTCGCGAGATACAGCGAATATTGAAGCTGGATTCCGGTCGCTTTGACAATCCACATGCAAAAGATATCCCATTAGAAGGTATAAAAACTGTTTTTAAGCAACTCGCGATTGTCATACCTACAAGAAATGAAAACATCCATTTACTGGACGGTGTCTTGAGAGCAATTCCTTTTGACTGTTCTATCATTGTAGTATCAAATAGTAACAGAGAAACATTGGATGCATACAGAATGGAGAAAGATGTAATAAAAGATATTCAAAGATTCTCACAACAGGAGATGCTTGTTATCCATCAGAAAGACCCCCAGCTATCTACTGCTTTTCGTAATGTTAGCTATGAGTATCTGCTGGATAAAGATGGCCTGGTTAGAGATGGCAAGTCAGAGGCTATGATTGTAGGTATGCTGATTGCCAGATCACTTGGGAAAAAGTTCGTTGGATTTGTAGATGCTGACAATTATATCCCTGGTTCTGTGCGTGAATATGTGCTGGATTATGCGGCTGGATTCTGTATGTCAGAGTCCCCCTACAGCATGGTGAGGCTTCACTGGAAATATAAACCAAAAATGATAGAGGATAAACTCTATTTCAAAAAATGGGGTAGGGTATCAGAGACTACAAATAAATATCTCAATCTTCTACTCTCAACATATACAGGATTTGAAACCAGAGTTGTAGTAACAGGAAATGCAGGTGAACATGCCCTGACTATGGAACTTGCAGACATATTATGCTATAGAACTGGTTACTCGATTGAACCCTATCACTTTGTCTATCTGTTTGATCAGTTTGGAATAGGGACTGAAGATAGGACAGATTTGGATGCTCTATCTCGTGGGATTGAAGTTTTTCAGATAGAAACACTGAATCCACACCTACATGAAGAGAAAGGAGAAGAGCATGTCAATAGTATGCTGGTCAGTTCTCTTTCTACGATCTATCACAGTAGGCTGTGTAATGACGATATAAAGGCAGAGATTGCCAGGGAGGTAAAGAGTATTCCATTGGATGGTCCAAAAGTGATGAATCCCATAATGCCCCCTATTGGAGAGATTGATACAACTAAATTTATGGATTTGTTAGAAAGCGGTGCAGAAACTTATGTCCGATTTAGGCAAGGTTCTAATGCGAGTAGTGAGTAGTGAGTAGCGAGTAGTGAGTAGTGAGTAG
>CAYRBN010000128.1:0-3197 GCA_964422625.1 uncultured bacterium
CAAAAGGGAATATCGGTATTGATTGTAGTTTTGGCAATTTTTCACCGGTAACTACTTATAAATTTCAATGTAGAAAGGTTGAAAAACGGGATAAAAAGATTGGTCTTATAAGAGGTCACAGAGGGGAGGGATAAAGATCTTTCATGAATCTTTAATAAATCAAAATCTCTGTGTTCTCCCGTCTTTCGACGGGACAGGTCTGTGGTTAAGTTTTTTCACAATACCGAATGCTCAGAGAGGAGATTTTATGAGATTTTAAGAAAATACCGTGAGTCCCCAGAAGATTTTACCATTACCTATGCCAGAAAGAAACCACAACATCGTCTATCTGAGCAAGTGGACGAAATAATTCGTGAGGAGTTAGAAGGTGACAGGAGATTAATTGGAGACCCAGAGATATCGGTTCGGCAATACAATTATGCAGCAATCAGAGACAGTGTTGTCCAGCGTCTAGATCATGAGATATCTGCACAAACTGTGCGTAATAGAGCAAAGGAATGGGGATATTTCATACCCAAGCGTAAGGGAGAGAAAGCTCCTCCTCGAGAGGTAGTTACTGAAGCGACTGGCATGCTTCTCCAACATGACTCATCGCATCATAAATGGTCTCCTTATGCAGATAAAAAGTGGATTCTAATAACAACATTGGAAGATCACAGTCGTTATCTTTTGTATGCAGATTTTAAGGTAAAATAGAGAGACCATATCGTTGGTTGCAAGACAGAATTGTTCGTAATGGTATAAAGGAAAGGTAATAAAAGTAATTCGCTACAAAAATTGACTGCGGTTTTGAATTTGAGTTACTGCGGTTTTATCTTTGATAAGGTGCGGTTTTATCTTTGAGTTAACAATGGAGATTTTTTTGTTGACAAATCGTCTATTTTAGTGTATAATGAATTCTCTATTAAATATAGTTATGAAAATCATTGTATGCATAAAGCAGGTTCCTGATACGCAGGATATAAAGATAGACCCAGAAACCAATACACTTATAAGAGAGGGGACCCCTTCTATAATGAACCCTCATGATGGGTATGCACTTGAGGAAGCACTCAAAATTAGAGAGAAGGTGAGCTCGTCAGAGGTGATTGCACTCTCTATGGGTCCACCGCAGGCAGAGGATACCTTACGAGAGGCAGTTGCTATGGGCGCTGATAGAGCTATACTTCTTACTGATGAAAGATTTAAAGGAGCGGATACCCTTGCTACATCATATACACTGGCAAAGGCTATTGAGAAAATAGGGGGCTACAGCTTAATACTTTGTGGAAAACAGGCAATAGATGGAGACACTGCACAGGTGGGACCCGAGATTGCAGAACTACTTGAACTTCCCCAGGTTACATACATAAGAAAGATAGAGAAGATAGAAGAGAGAAAAGCAGTGGCTGAAAGAATGACAGAATGGGGCTACCAGGTTATAGAAACCCCGCTTCCTGCCCTATTTACAGTAGTAAAGGAGATAAATGTGCCAAGATTACCGTCTCTGCGAGGAAGGTTGAAGGCAAAGAGCACAGAGATTCCTCATTGGAGATTGGAGGATATTAAAGCTGATAAAGATTTGGTAGGGCTTCGAGGCTCTCCAACACGAGTAATAAAAATATTTACCCCTGAGTACAAAAAAGAAGGTGAGAGGTTTGAGGGCTCTCCCTCAGAGGCGGCAGATAGACTGCTAAAATTTCTAGATGCAGTGGAAAAGCCCTTGTAAACATCAATCTCAATGAAAAATGAAAATATCAAAATGCAAATTGCAAAATTATCCCATCTTTTTAACCGCACCCTGTGGGAAAGGTCTCCTGCCTGCCCCGCATCTATGTATAGGTGCGGGGACATTGACTGTGGGAAAGCCCTTCTGGGTTTGATATCATCGAGGGCAGAAGCCCTCTCCCACATCAGGAGATGCCTCCCACATTCGGTAAGGTATCTCTTTCCTTTTGCATTTTTCAATTTGCATTTTGCATTTTTCATTGAGCCATTGCGCTTAATATGTCTATAAGAGTGAGGAAAGATGATTGTGACGGATGTGGTATATGTATCTCCTGTTGTCCGTTCAGTGCAATCAGGCTCGCTGATGAGATTGCCTGTATAGACCTTGATATTTGCACTCTCTGTGGTGCCTGTGTCTCGGAATGTCCCTCTGGGGCAATTCTTATAGACCAAGCAGTTGGAGAGTCTCTCTCTTCACATAAGGGGGTCTGGATATATGGAGAGATAGCAGAGGATGGGGGGGGGCCTCATAGGGTAGTATATGAACTACTGTCAAAAGGTAGGGAACTTGCAGACTCTCTTGATACAGATCTATCTGTAGTATTTATCGGGGATGCGAATCCAACAGAAGACTTTACAGAGGCTGTGATAAGAAGGGGCGCAAATAAGGTATATATAGTGAAACATAATCTGCTGCAGGAATTTATGGTAGAACCATGGACTGATGCCCTTGTGGAACTGGTAGAAAAATACAGACCTGAAATACTTCTTGCCGGGGCAACATCAGAGGGAAGGAGTCTTCTCCCAAGGGTCGCAGCAAGACTTAAGACAGGGCTTACAGCAGACTGCACAGAACTTGATATAGATGCAAATGGACTTCTACTTCAGACAAGACCTGCATTTGGTGGTAACATAATGGCAAGAATTATATGTGAGTACAGAAGACCACAGATGGCAACTGTCAGATATAAGGTCATGAAGGAGGCAGAGATAAAGGAGAGGACGGGAAAGGTCATCTTTGAGGAGTTCAACCCAAGAAAGTATCAAACAAATCTAATTCAGCATGTGATAGATAAGACACAGAAGATAAAAGTTGAGGATGCTGATATAATAGTCTCTGGTGGAAGGGGGTTAGGGGATAAAAAGAACTTTGCACTCCTAAAAGAACTTGCCACTTTACTTGGAGCTGCGCTCGGTTCATCAAGACCAGCTGTTGATGATGGATGGATACCCTATTCTCACCAGGTTGGACAAACAGGAAAAACCGTCAGACCTAAACTTTACATAGCCTGTGGAATATCAGGTTCCATACAACATCTTGCAGGAATGTCCTCCTCGGACTATATAATAGCAATAAATAAGGATCCTTCTGCTCCCATATTCAAGGTTTGCGACCTTGCTATAGTTGGCGATCTGTTTGAGGTGGTTCCTGCACTTATGGAAAGGTTGGAAAAATAGTAGGTTCAGGGTTCAACGGTTAGGTGTCAGGT
>CAYRBN010000129.1:0-3110 GCA_964422625.1 uncultured bacterium
AAAGGAAAAAGGATAAAGGATAAAGGTTAAAGGATAAAGGTTAAAGGTTAAAGGAAAAAGTGATAACAGGTGGGGCTTCCAGCCCCACACCCGACCTACCGGAGCAAAGTTATCTTCTCTGTCTCCTTAAACTCCCCCACTGTAAGCCTTGCAAAATAGATACCCGATGCAAGATTCCTGCCATCAAATCTGACAGTGTGATGTCCAGCCTTAACCGTCCCATCCACCAAGCTCTTTACCAGCCTTCCTGCCACATCATAAATCTTCAGTGAGACCTTACCGATAACCGATAACTGATAACCGATAACCATTTCTTTCATAAACGGATTTGGATACACTGTTAATTCATAATTCATAATTCATAATTCGCATCCTCCTCCACCCCGACATCAGGTCCCACCCTTATGAGCCATACATTAGAACCACCTGCACCGTAAGAGTTGGTCGTTCCAGTTATGATATATCCACCATCAGTGGTCTGCTGAACAGAACGGCCTATATCGTCAGCAGTTCCACCGAATGTCCTTGTCCATAGTGTATCACCGAGAGAATCTGTCTTTACGAGCCATACATCATCATCACCTGCACCGTAAGAGTTGGTCCTTCCAGTTATGATATATCCATCATCAGTGATCTGTTGAACAGATATACCCCAATCCGAACCAGTTCCGCCATAAGTCCTCGTCCAGATGGTATCACCCAGAGAATCTGTCTTTATGAGCCATACATCACGACTACCTGCACCGTAAGAGCTGGTCCATCCAGTTATGATATATCCGGTATCAGAGGTCTGCTGAACAGAATGGCCCTCATCCCAGCCACCCCCGCCGAATGTCCTTGTCCATAAAGTATCACCCGATGCATCTGTCTTTATGAGCCATACATCCCCCCAACCTGCACCGTAAGATACGGTCGCTCCAGTTATGATATATCCGTCATCAGTGGTCTGCTGAACAGACCTGCCTCAATCCAAATCAGTTCCACCGAATGTCCTTGTCCATAGTGTATCCGGGGCTTGTGCGTGCAAGGAGATGGCTAATGCTCCTATTGCAAGAATGCCCACAGCTAGCCTCAGTGTGGAGCAAGCCACTCCAGCTGTTGCTATCCTTATACCCCCAGTAGCCTTTACCATAATACCCCTCGGAGCTACGCTCCATTGAAAAATGAAAATTGCAAATTTTATTATGTTAACACTTTGGAGTGCAGTAGATTGTCTGGAGTGCAGTAGCTTGCTACTGCATGCATTACCAAGGTAATGCACTCCAAGTCGCTATGCGACATTGAAAAATGAAAAATGCAAATTTATCTTTCTTTACATTTTCCCTTCATCCTTCATCCTTTCCCCTTTCCCTTTATCCTTGAAAAAAGTCAAGGAGTTCAATTATTGTTTCCTTCATTTCAGTCCTTGGCACCACTGCGTCAAGCAACCCGTGTTCCAGTAGAAATTCTGCTGTCTGGAACCCAGGAGGAAGTTCCTCCTGGACAGTATCTCTTATAACCCTTTGTCCCGCAAACCCTATAATGGCACCAGGTTCTGCCAGCACTATATCACCAAGCGAGGCATAAGATGCCAGAACTCCTGCTGTGGTCGGATTTGTCAGTATAGTTATATATGGGATTTTTGCATCTGCAAGAAGGTTTAGGGTAGCAGATGTTTTTGCCATCTGCATAAGAGATAATATACCTTCCTGCATCCTTGCGCCCCCTGATGCACATACTAAAATAAGTGGAAGCTCTTTCTTCAGTGCCTCGAGTATAGAAATCTTCACCTTCTCTCCGACAACCGAGCCCATACTCCCACCTCTGAAGAAAAACTCCATACAACAGAGAATAACTTTGTGGTCTCCAATCTCTGCCTTGCCGGATATTATAGCATCCCTGAGCCCTGTCTTTTTACGGTCATTCTCAATCTTTTCAGTGTAGTTAGGAAATTGGATTGGGTTTGCAGGAGAGAGTTCGGATGAGAACTCGCAAAACTTATCAGACAGGGTAGAGATATATGTCTTTGAATTTATTTTGAAGTGATACCCACATCTTTCGCATATCCACAAATTCTTTGCAAGTTCTTTCCTGTATAATATCTCACTACACCTGTCACATTTGACCCAGAGTCCATCCGGGATAGATTTCTTTGCATTATCTTTCGGTCTTTCCCTTCGTAAGAACATAGCATCAAAAACTACTCTAAATTTATCAGCACCCTCAAGATAACTCCACCAGCCGGGTTAGGATCAGCAATAGGCATACCATCTTCATCAAATCCAACTATACCGTATGCCCTGGCCAAACTGTCATTAGGGGGGATATAATAGCCATATGAAAGCCCTCCTGGTCTGCCTCTTAATCTACCATTTTTTGAATCTTCACCTTGCTCCTTATGCTGATCCTTAAACTGATAGGTAACTATCTTAACATCTTCTTGTTGGATTATGGTATCACCCTCTGGTGAGATTTTCATAATAGGAAATTGAATCTTTTCCCTGGTATAAGGATTTAGAATTTCCTCTCCAAGGAGGGATAGGTATTGTTCAAGTTCTTCGGCAGATACTGGGAAGGCACCCTCGTTATATGCGGCATATTTCTCCACGGCAGCTCTCAGTGTATGCATATTGCTGTAAACCGCATGGTTGCTTGCCATCTTTCTTGAGAGGATATATTGCGGTCGCCCAAGTAGAAATACAAGGATAATGATAAGAACAGCTATCAAGACATTCCAGACTGTTTTCATACTACCTCCTAATGCAGTTTGGTATTGTCAAAAAACTAACCACCTCTTAACCTTTAACACCACAAAGGCACGAAGTCACAAAGAACACAAAGAATAAAAAAACAAAAACTTGGTGTCCCCGCCCCGCACCTATGTATAGGTGCGGGGTGAATGTCTTGGTGGTGAATTCAAGTTCTAATAGGCTTCAATTTCTTTTTAACAAAGCGGGGAACGGGGCTCGAACCCGTGACGACCTGCTTGGCAAGCAGGCATTCTACCACTGAATTACCCCCGCTATCTCTATATTTTACCATAAATTTAGGAGTTTGTCAAGACTTTTTTTAAATTTTGTTACGCAACAGTCAAAATGGGACATTTTGGGAACGCTAAAATGGGACATTCA
>CAYRBN010000130.1:0-3103 GCA_964422625.1 uncultured bacterium
AGGAGTTGCTTCTATCCGAAGGGAAGCACCTATTTACTATTCACTGATCATTTTTTTCTTGACTTTTGCTGAACAGTATGTTATAATTAGTGTCTGGTGAATAATTCGTTTTTTGCGTAGCTAAAGCTACGCTACTACACGGAATGGCTATCCAAATCCAATGTAGTAGCGGATCTTTAGATCCGCCTCAAAAAGGAATATAGGTATTGATTGTGGTTTTAGCAATTTTCTCATCGGAAACTAATTAAAGGAAAAAGGAGATCAGGAGATGGAGAAAAAAATAGTCCAAATCTGATAAAAAGGAACCTTCCTCTAACAGTGTTGTTAGCTATCTTTGCCTGTTTTTTGGGGTGTCCACGAGAGCCTGAGTGGATAGTAGAGACTTCCCCTGTAGAGGTTACGATAGGCTATACTGATACAACACTCTGGGGAGATGTCGCACATATTACACTGAAGGTTATAGGAGATCACTTCTTACCTATCGCGGATACCCAGGTTGTAGATTCAACAATATTTGTGGTGGATGTTCCCGCAGGAGATAATAGACTCTTCACTGCGTTCGGGATAGATACCCTTGGTGTGGCATATTTCTGGGGTAGGAAGGATACAATGATAGAGGATGATACCACAAGGATTTCACTCATACTCACTGAGCTCCTGATTGGTGGAGGAGACAGTGTTCTCATATTACGAGATAGCCTTCCATGGGGACTTTCCTGCACAGACTCTATTCTTACGGATCTGGGAGTAAAATATAGAATAGTTCCTTCAGATAGTTTCGGCCCCCTCTCTCTTGACCCCCTCATACATACCCTCATAATCCCATCTGACCAACCCCAACTATTTTATGAGGCATATAGAGATCATCGTGCAAAATTCCATGAATTTGTTCGCACCGGTGGAGTAATGTTCTTCTCTGCCTGTGATAAGGGATGGAATGAGGGAGATATTCTTGAGGCAGGTATAAGATTCCCTCTGGGTGTAACACTTGATACAATATATCGTACCGATACAGTGAATATCGTAACAGGCAACCATCCAATCATTGAAGACCTTGACACGCTTACGGGTCACTTTGCAAGCTATGTTTGGTTCACAGCTTATCCAGAAGAATTGGAAAAATTTGCCCAGATACTTACCATGACTTCGGATAGCTTACCAACCCTTCTGCTCTATCCGTATGGTTCAGGGCTTGTGCTTCTCTCTACCCAGCCACTTGAGTATGCATATAAAGAAGGCGATGAGATTGGAATACTCCTGCCAAGGATACTTGAGTTTCTGTCCCGTGATGATAAACAGAGATATGGAAGATCTCCTTTTTAGGCTTAAAAAATATTTTGAAAGGTTAAAGAAGTACCAACCGTGAACCGTATCTGCCCTCTCCCACATCGGGAGCCAGGTGTACCGATCACCTATCACTGATTACCGATTACCGCACTACTACCATCTTCCTTGTCTCCACATCATCCCCTACAGAAAGTCTATATAGATAGATACCTGCTCCTACCCTTCTCCCTCTCTCATCTTCTCTGTGCCATTCTATCTCATGCCTTCCACTTATCTTTTCTCCACTCACAAGGGTCCTCACCAGGCTTCCTGTAATGTCAAAAATCTGGAGTGTGACATAAGAGGACTGTTTATCTACCTTGCCAGGCACATAGTACTCAATAGTTGTGCTATTACTAACTGGATTCGGATAGTTCTGTGAGATACCAAATGGTATAAGCTCGGATAACTTCGCTGTTGCCATCTCCGGACCGTGCCAGGTAACATTACCTGATCTATCCACATCCCCAAGTTTATAGAAGTAGGTAGTCCCTGGTTTCACATCAGAATCCGTCCATTCATAGATATTGGGTCTACCCTCTGCATCAAGCGTCTTTCTTTCCTTATATTCACCCTCTCTCTCTGTTGCCCTTACTATTTTCCACTCTTTATTATCAAACTCATGGTAGGTTTCCCATTCAAGAAGCACCTCCTCATATTCACCAGTCGCCCTGAACCAACCCATCTCAACAGCCAGAGGTTGAGCGTTAACATCCACCCAACCTGCATCCTTATCATAACCTATGGAGAAGGAGTGCCAGGCGTTGTGGTGATCAGACATTCCAATCGCAAACCAATCCGCTGGTAGCAAATTTGTCATCTGAGCACATGCATAGGCAGATGTGTTATCACCAAGTACCCAACTGTTCCAGGCACCTAAAGTGGGACGGTAGTTATCTACATATCGGTAACCAGAACCAGCATCACTATATAGAGCATTACCACAGGAACTTGGTGTGGGTTTTGTCTCTATTGACCATATATCATGGTCCCC
The DNA here is from genome assembly GCA_964422625.1 of uncultured bacterium. Lineage (GTDB taxonomy): Bacteria > Hydrothermota > UBA3073 > UBA3073 > UBA3073 > CAYRBN01. Next base: position 2,321 of record CAYRBN010000130.1, read on the forward strand.
GCGCCACCAATGATTTATACAGAAAAGAGATAGCGTCACATTAACAACTATACTTGCATCCGGAATTGCTGTTGTATTAAACCTTGCAAATCCTCTCCACCACATTCCGTGCTCATTGGTCCATATCTCATCATTCGTGACTACATCCCCAAACCAGTCAACTGCGTAGCCAGCAAAAGCTATATGACATCTAGTAGCCTTCGCCTCATTAGAACTATAACCTGACTTAATATCACGCAGTTTGCCAACTCTATCAATGTAGTGCACAGGTCAAAGAAATACCCTGTAGATACGGTGGCCGTTGTCGTTTATGAATACCTTTGTATTGAGTGTCCTGGCACTCACTATCTCCTGTGAAAGCTCGAATCCTCTGTAGTACCATACACTCTCTTCGGTGATGCTATCATTAGCAAAGGATGAAGCGAGGAGGGCGCTAATCAAAGAGAGTGCTAACAAAACGCCAAAATACCTTCCCGCAAAAGCGGAATTTAGACCACGCTCTATCATCATACATCCCCCTTCCCTGAATTACTATACCCAGGCAATCAGGGGCTAAATAGTTACCAGTGAATAATTCACTTTGCTGGATAATAACCCAGTTTCTTTTTTAACATATAGATGTTAAAAAACTGTTAAAGAAGGGTTAAGGAAGGGTTAGAAAAAATCCTATTTTGCTGTGGTGGCAGGAGTTATCTAATAAGTATTACCTTCGTGGTTTGCACAAAACTACCTATCTCAGATTTTATAAAATATAGACCATTTTGCACCTCTTTCCCCTGATTA
>CAYRBN010000131.1:0-3074 GCA_964422625.1 uncultured bacterium
GGGGCTCTTATGTATTTGCCCCATTTTGCACCCACATATCTCTTGCTATCCGCATCGTAACCCTCATTCCATAACTCTCTCTGTTTCTTTGGAAATATTCTTAAGTCCTCATTCTCATAGAAGTTATTGTGAGCAAGAATTGTATGTATAAGGTCCTCTATTGCATTCTTCCTTTTAACCTGCTCTTCCCATCTCTTTTGTAGGGGGGGAATGAAATAACGGAGAGGTTTCTTGAGATATACAAACCTTGCGAAATTTTTATCCCTTTCTTTTTTGCTCTTGCATTTCTCCAGTATTACTATACAGGTATTTATGTCTGCCAGTTCAAACCACCGTTCTATCTTTGACTCAATAATGGCAGTTATCTTGTAGTTCATAAGAAAGAGTTCCTGTAGACCTTTGCCATAATCGACATCAAGCCAGGAGTTTGAGACAATAAAACCAAATCTTCCACCATCTCTCAAAAATTTCATTCCATGCACAAAGAAATATGCATAAATACCCGCCCTTTTAGAGATATTGGCAAGTTTATTCTCGTTTATATCATACAGGCTCTTTTCTATAAGATTCTCCTTGTAGCCTTCTTCTCTTGTAATTTCTTGAATTTCCTCCTGTCTTGTATAGGGAGGATTTCCCACAACACAATCAAACCATCTGGGATATGTAATCTCTCTTTCCTCTGAATCAACTGTTTTTTGCCTCATCTTTCTCCATTTTTCAGGGAGTTCAAATCCTTCAGTAGTTACGAGAAGGTCAAAAAAGTCCCCCTGGGCTATATTGGGATAATTTTTATCTACACTCAAATCCTGTATGGCAAGATTTATGGTAGCAAGATGGGCAGGGAATTTCGCTATATCAACACCCCACAAGCTATCCAGTATCTCCTCGTGGTTCAGTTTTTTGTTCAACAGTCTCTTCTGTGTATATGCCCTCACAAGAAATGTTCCAGCACCGCAGGACGGGTCCAATACCTTTTCTGTCTCGTGTTTCATAGAGACCCGCAATATAAGGTCAACCACATCAACACTTGTAAAATATTGACCAAGACTATGTTGTTCTTCTATAGGAATCAATCGTTGAAATATATTTCCTATAATCTCATACTCCAGTTCCCTGAAGTCGTAGCTCTTTAGTGCTTTTATGAGGTCTCTAATCTCCTCTACTACCTCCTTATTATCAGGAAATGCCGTCTGGTCTATGAAATCAGCTGAATATATCGTCTCATAGTCAATCTTTTCAAGCACATACTCAAAATAACTCTGTAACTGCTTCTGGAGCTGTCCCCCTCTTATTAGGTCATCAGGAATTACTATGGAACTGAGATAAGGTCTCTTTGCCTTTAGAAGGTAATAGAAAAGGATTTTATTAACGAGAAGGTAGGCGGTCTGCCTCGCGACCTTAGCATAATCAGAATCGCTCCAGGTGAATTGCCACTCTTGTTCAATAAACCATCTCTGTAATTCCTTGCTGAAGTTTGGGTCCTTATGTGCATTATCCTCTATTATTGTTCTATAATAACGAGCAAGTCTGTTCACCTTCTCATGTAGACGGAAGATTAAAAGTTCATCAACCGGGAGTAGGGGTTCGGGTCTTTTGTGGGTATAAACTTCTACTAAATCCTTTAAGAATTGAGCAAGTCCATTTATAATAGGGTTTTTGAAACGAATCTCTTCTATCTTATCCAGGTCCCATATATCAGAGAGTGTATATTTACTGTGAATTTGATATTCTTCAGGTTCTTGTCTTATAACTCTCTCTGTGTTATACCATATTAGCTGTCGGAAATTGCAAGTAGCAAAATAGGGCGCCTTTCTCTTGACTGCCTTATCTCGGGCAGGAATCTTTAGCTCTTCCTCATTGAACACATCATAATATGGTTGTTTCGTCTCCATTACGCACAGCACCCTCTCGCTGGTGGGTGTCTCAAAGAGGATAATATCGGGACATTTTCCGCTCTGTTTTGTCTTGGTCTCCACCTCAGCCTTTCCAAGACCAAGGTGATTATCTTCAACAATCCTGTTAATCCATTCTGTAATCTTTGCCGCACAGGTCCATTCAGTCTTATGTGAGGTAGTATCAAATGGACTTGAGAGTCCTGTGGTTTTATCTTTGATTTTTGCCTCACTCTTTTTCATAATCCTCCAGGACTTGATTGACAATCCTTTTTGCTATTTCAAAGGCGGATGCAATGCGGATAATCTTGACATCTCCCAATCCCTTAAACGAGAGAAAATCTCTGAGTGGCTGGTTTGCCATTCCCTTGAACGAACCATATTTTTCCAATATCTCCTTTGCAATCTCCTCTGATGTTTTGCCTTTAACTCCAGTAGATATTAAGATAGCAAGAAGTTCTGCATCGGTTAACGATTCAGGACCCTTATCCCTCAACTTGCCCCCAGGGTGTCGCCATTTCTCCATATCATCACCTCCCAATATAGCCGATTGTAGAGTTATCCCAAATTATGCATAACGCCATAGAATAACAGAGTGATTGAAGATTACAGATTGTGGTAATCTTTCAATCTTCCAATCTTGAAATCTTCTAATCAAAACAGTCTTCTGTAATTTATTACCGCCTTCACAACATCTGGGGCACAAGAAGGAACAGGTGATTTAGCGAAGCAATATCATCTTGTCGGTTTTTATCCCCAGGGGTGTCTCTATACGATACAGATATATCGCTACAGGTAGTTCAGATGCATCCCATTTTATCACTTTTTCGCCTTTTGTCTGAAAACCATCTACAAGGGTCTTTATCTTCCCTCCCATCAGATTGAAAACCTCCAGTTTAACATAGCCATCCTCTGGTAATGTATAGCTTATCTCCGTCGTCTTTACAAATGGATCAGGAAAGCTGGAGACCTCAAAGTTTTGTATCAGATCTGCCTCAGAGACACCTGTAAAAGAAGAAAGGCGCATGATTGAAGATGCCTCGGTATAGTTGGGGTCTGTCTCCCCCTCATAACTGGTTACATATACAATCATTCCGTGGTTCTCCGCAATAAAGAGATAATTAATGTGGCTCTTTCCCAATTTGAGTGGGTAACAGTTATATATAATTTGTGTTAATATAT
>CAYRBN010000132.1:0-3053 GCA_964422625.1 uncultured bacterium
TACAAAATCTGTGGTAGAATAAGAGGTGTCTCTGCCTAAAATAAAAATAATCCCTATAAAACTTCCTTTTCTTCCCACACTTGCAGACTATGTGTGGAAGAGATTTAAACAAGACCCTCCTGATCTATCAGATGTTCTGCTCATCTTCCCCTCACAGAGAAACAAGTTCTATTTTAGAAAAGAACTCCTCAACTCATCTGGCAAAAGTGGAGTGATACCACCTACAATGTTCACGATCCAGGAACTTATAAGGTTCTTATTTGAAAGATTAGGAGGAGAACAGGGCAAGGTATTAAATAAGATAGAGAGAAATCTGATACTGAAAGATCTGGTCTCCTCACTGAAAATAGAGCATTGGAAAGACCTGGATTTTCTTAGATTCATCTCCATAGGAGATAGATTGCTTGCTTTTTTTGATGAACTAAAGAGAGAAGATGTTAGCCTTGACAAGATAGAGGACTTAAAAGAGAGACTTCACTTTCCAGAAAGATATGTTGAAAATGAACTCACAATCTTGAGAAAAATATGGACAGAATATAGAAAAGTTTTGACCAAATCAGGCTATACAGACACAGAATATGAGTGTGAGATTATAAAGAGAGGCTTTGGTCCAGAAATACTATCAGATTACAGCTATATTTTAATATCAGGGCTTCTTGCCACTACAGAATTTGAGAAGGAAATCATCCAGAGAATTCTTTCCAATCTTCCATCAGAGCTTGTCTTACATTCAGACCCGATAATCACTGAGCACCTATCTGTTACATCTCCATACTATCATCATAACAGGCTTTTCGTTTCTCTTGGTGCCTCTGCTGAAGATATAGAGACAGACACCTCTCCACACAAGGAACTTACTCCTACAATACATATCACAAGGCATTTGAATAAGATACAGGAGGTGCTTTTTATACGGGAGATGATAAAAAGGCTGGTGAACAGATATGAACCACATCAAATTGCGGTTATACTTACAGACGAGTCAGATGTGATTCCCATAACATCCGCACTAAAAGAGGTATGTGATTTCAATCTATCTATTGGTATCTCCCTTTCTCAGACTCTCCTCTACTCGTTCCTGTCACTTTTACGGGATGCAGTAAAAAGCAAGTTTCATCATAAGGATTTTTTCGCATTTATAAGACATCCACTACTTAAAAATCTGGATTTACAAGGAGACAGGGCAAGGCCCATCATATATAAAATTGAACGGAAGATGATAAAGGATAACAAGGTCTTTTTCCTGCTTGATGATTTCAAGGGAGATGAATATAGCCCTGTTACCCAGATTATTCAGAGATTTGCAGATAAGATAAGAGATGGCTCTTGTTTCTCTCTTTATATACTTCAGATTGAGGAGATACTTTCCGAGATTCTATCCCTGAACCCTGAATTCCTCTTCTCTAACATACTGGGCACAAAGGAGTTTCTTAAGCATCTGCAAGAGATGAAACGGCTGGTAATAAGAGAGAATCTATTCCCCACAGGAATAGAGAAGATTGAGTTTATTCTTAAGATTTTAGGTAGTGAGAGACATCCTGTACAGGGAAATCCTTTCAAAGGTGTGCAATTGATAGGAGTGCTTGAGGCAAGGAATCTTAATTTTGATGTTGTTCTTCTGCCATCAATGAATGAGGGAATATTCCCCAAAAAAAGCGAGAAGGACCTGTTTCTCCCTCCGCAGCTACGAGAGGAGGCAGGACTTCCTTATGATAAAGAGAGGGAGAACCTTTATTATTACTATTTTACCCAGCTCATATCCTGCAAAAAGGAGGTCTTCATCTCATGGGTTGAGAGGGAGGATAGAGATGTCTGTTCAAGATTTGTGACCTTGCTCCGTGATAATGGGCTGGATGTAGAAGAATCACCAATAGTTTTTAAGAAGGAGAAAAGGAGACCAGGAGACCCTGTGCAAAAGGACGAGGCTCTTATCAACAAATTAGAAGAGATGAGATACTCCCCATCTTCATTAAAAGATTATCGCGTCTGCTCTTATAGATTTTATCTCAGATATATTCTTGGAATAAAGGAACAGGGGACGATAATTGAATCTGCAGGAGCATTGGAATGGGGAAAGATAATACACGAGGCACTCCAGAAGTTCTATAAAGAAGACTTTCCCTCCTATTTCAGAGAAGAGGACTTAAAACGGGCAGAAAAAATAGCCTACAGCCGTCTGGAAGAGTCATTGAAGAAGATGGGTAGATTAAACGCGAGTAGTATCTTTGACCTTGAGATATATAAGAGATATATAAAAAGATTTTTAGGGGAAGAGATAGAGAGGTTTAGGCAGGGTTACAGGGTTGCCTCTGTTGAAGAGACCCTTGACTATGAAATATCACTTAACAGTAAAACACTGAAATTGAAGGGAAATATAGATAGGATAGATAGATTGGATGGAAAATACTATATTATAGACTATAAAACAGGGCAGGAGATCTCTCAAAAGTTCTATCAAGTGGGCAAGGAGTTTACCGAGTTTCAACTACCCTTGTATGCACTTATGTTTTCACACGAGGAGGACAGTAAGATTGGTGGGCTTCTTTACTATTATATATCAAAAAAGAAAACAGGGATAGAGGATATTATGGACGAGAACTACATAATCAGATTTCGTAACGAGATACTCATCCCTACAATCTGTGAGCTGATAGACCCTGATATACCTTTTGTCAGAACCGATAATAAGAGAAGATGCAGAATATGTGCGTTCAATCAGTTTTGTTAATAGTTTAAACCACAGAGAATACAGTAGAGTTTTTCGGTTTTTAATATAACAGGGACTTGTAAGAGACCTATAAGAGACAAGATATTTTGTCTTTTGAATTCTCATACAAGTCTCGTATAGTCACTGTTGAGAGAAATAATAACATGGATTTTAAGTCAGTTTTTAATATAACAGGGACTTGTAAGAGACCTATAAGAGACAGGATGGGAGTGTGGGAGGGTGGGAGTGGCTTCCTTTAGTCCGATACACCCTTACTCCGACACCCCCTTACTCCGATTTTTGGGGCATTTGTCATTGGGATTTGATTAGACATTAGAAATTAGTT
>CAYRBN010000133.1:0-2996 GCA_964422625.1 uncultured bacterium
TTAAAAATCTGAATAGCCAGACTGGCAATTGTCAAACAGACCACTAAAGCGATGACACCGACCACCAAACCACCTAAAATAAAAAGCCCATCATCCGTAGATAGACCAAGACCGACGATGAAGACGACCATAGCTGGTAAAGTATTGGTCAATGGAATAGGTATCATCATAAGTGCCCCCATCAGAAGAATGATTATTCCAACTGGCCGTAAAAAGGTTCGCTGGGTTGCAAACTCCATTCTATGACTCAACCATTTCTCTACCCTGGCCAAAAAGGGAACCCCTTTCTGCCTTAAAATCGTAATAAATCTCGGAGGAACCTGTTTCTGACAAATTTTATCTGGCAACCATATAGCACTCCTGCCTAAAATCATCTGCAATGCCAACAAAATGATTATGATACCAAAAGGCATAGAATATCCAGGCGCCGGGACAGGAAGTGCCGAGGGTAGAGAAAAAAGAAGGAGGAGCATTCCAAAACCCCTGTGCGAGACAAGCTCTGTAAACCTACCTACGGTAATCTCCTGAGAGCATTTGGGGGATGAGCATAAGTCCTTCAGTAGTTCTTCAATCTCTTCTGATAGCCTCTTTTTCATAGCAGGTATTGTCAAGGATTTAACCACAAAGGCACGAAGTCACAAAAAACACAAAGAATAAACCCAAATAATGCATAAAGCCACAGAATAACACAGAATTTCACTGAAATATCATAGATGTACATAAAAAGCCATCCTTCACCTTTTGGGTGAAAATAGATTTTTCAAAGATTTAATCTATTTCTGTGTTTTTCTGTGAAGTTCTGTGGCTAACGCATATTCTGGGATAAAGACACAAAAACTTGGTATATCTCTAACCTTGAACCCTTGAACTTGGTGTCTTTGTGTCTTGGTGGTGAATCCAGGTTTGAGTTGACGCTACCTCATATCACCATTGTCGCATCACCAAAACTATAGAACCTGAATCTCTTTTCTACCGCATACCTATATGCCCTGAACACAAACTCTTTCCCAGCAAAGGTAGAGACCAATACTAAATGAGAGGAACGGGGAAGGTGAAGGTTGGTGATAAGCGTATCAACAACTCTGAACTTATAGTTAGGTGTGATAAAGAGAGAGGTATTACCCTCTCCATGTCTTAGCACTCCATCCTCTGCTGATGTCTCTAATGCTCTGACTGTATCTGTTCCGCAGGCAACTACCCGAGACCCATTTTTCCTGGCTTTATTTATCTTTCTGACCATTGACTCTGAAACCTGATAATACTCAACTGGCAGACGATGTTCCTCCAGTGTCTCCTCTCTAATAGGGCGAAAACTGCCCAGTCCCATATGGAGGGTTAGATAGATGATTGTTATTCCTTTATCTTCTATCTGGTTTAGCAGTTCTTTGGTAAAGTGTAATGCCGCAGTAGGAGCCGCTACCGAGCCTTTTTTTTTGGCATATACTGTCTGATACCTTGCAGGGTCAGAGATAGGCTTCTTAATATAGGGTGGAAGAGGGACCTGGCCAACTTTTTTAAGGAGAAGCTCAGATATGGAGGGAGAAGGGAATTGTATAATTCTACTTCCATCTTGGGTCCTATTCAGGACCTTAACCCGTATATCTTCTCCAACCAGAATCTCTCCTCCAACGGGTATCTGTGCCCCTGGTCTTACTAATGCCTCCCATACTCCTCCCTTAATCTCCTTCAACAAAAAGATTTCTGCCTTTCCACCTGTAGTCTTACGAGCAGGGAGCCTTGCGTGTATAACCTTTGTGTCGTTTAATACAAGGACATCTTCCTCTTTTAAGTAATCTATCACATTTCTGAAAATATCCTCTTTTATCTCTCTTCTCTTCCTATCAAGAATTAGGAGTCTGGAGGAGTCTCTGGGTTCAACCGGGTCCTGGGCGATCAGTTCTTTAGGTAAAAAATACTCAAACTCTTTTGTCTCCATAGGAAAAAAATAATGTGGTTTAACCTATAGGAAAGTGAGCGTATCCATCAAGCTCTATCTGCCTTCCATCTTTCAGTTTCATCCCCCTATCTACTATCTTTCCTATCACTATAAAATCCATCTTTCCTTTGAGATTGTTAAGGTTCTCTTCATTTATCGTAAAAAGGAGTTCAAAATCCTCTCCCCCATACAGAGCAAAATCCTCAGGTTTTTGGGATATTGACCTGGCAAATTCTTCTGTTTCCTTATCCACGGGTATATGGTCAATAACAGCTCCTACACCACTTTCCTCCAATATGTGGTGCAGGTCAATGGCAAGCCCATCTGATATATCTATCATAGAGCTTGCAAGAGTTGAGAGGATAACGCCTTTGGTAACCTGTGGTTTGGGATGGGTATATTTTTCTATAATGCCCTTAAAACTTCTCCTATCTTCCTGGAGTGCCTTAAGTCCAGCAGCCGAGCCTCCAAGTTCTGATGAAACACAGACAATATCCCCAATCTCTGCTGTTCCCCTCCTCACGATATTTCTTGCCTCACCTATAACAGAAAGGGAGAGAAAGAGAGTATCAGACTTTACTGTGTCACCACCTATGACCTCTGTATTGAACTCTTTTGCAAGATTCTTTATCCCAAGGGCGATTGACTCTACAATCTTAATATCTCCTTCTGGCAACCCAATAGCACATAAAAGCACTTTTGGCGTTGCTCCCATTGCTGCAATATCGGAAAGGGTTGCTGCACAGCTTCTATAACCCGCATCGTAAGGGGCAAGAAATGAGAGGTCAAAGTGAACCCCCTGCACAAAGGAATCTACAGAGACGACCGGGATGAACCCTGGGGTAATACTAAACTCCTCAGCATCATCGCCAATTCTTGGAAAGATACCTTTCAATCTGTTTATGATTTCAGACTCGGTGGACACTGTCGCTTCGCTCCATTGCAAAATGCAAATTTTATGTTAACGCATTGGAGTAGAGGTCGTACAAAAAGTCAAGTTACGGTGTCTGCGGACAGGGATAAACCCTGTCCCTACAATGTAGGGACAACCCTTGTGGTT
>CAYRBN010000134.1:0-2988 GCA_964422625.1 uncultured bacterium
CTCATTCCAGTGACCAGAGGGATGGTTCCATTCTCTCACTTTCTCCCTGGGGCAGGCTACGTTACAGCTCTATGGATTTTGATATTCTATTTACAGGGACACTATGATACAAGAAAGTCGTGGAGACTGCTTGAAGAGATATACGAGATTGTGAAAGGAGGGGTTATTGCATCAGTGCTTGCCCTTGCCCCCACATTCTTTATCCGCCCATTTGAGTACTCAAGACTTTATATGGCACTCTCTATCACTGTCGCTGCGTTCTCTGTAATAGTTGGAAGGGTAGTTGTTAGAAAAATCAAAATACCTTTTATGAGAAAAGGGAAACTTTTATTCCGCACCGCGATCCTTGGTGGGGGAGAGATGGGAATGACTATAACAAAGGTCCTGGCTAACCCTGTATATGGGTATCAGATTGTGGGAAATATAACGATGAATAGCAACCCAAAAACCTTAGGTAATATACCTACACTGGGAAGTATCAATGAGGTAGTTAGCATCATCAAGAAATACTTTATAGATACTCTGATTATGAGTTTTCCTCTGAGGACTTATGAAAACATTGCCCAGCTTGTCTCCACCTGTAAGGATCTTGATGTCCGTCTTCTATTCGCACCAGATGTATATGAGCTTGTAACATACAGGGTAACCCCCTATGAGGTCAACGGGTTACTCCTTTTTGGTATCAAGGAGTATCCACTTGAGGGATGGTATGGGGGGGTTAAGAGATGTGTGGATATGGTGTCTGCCAGTGTTGGGCTGGTGATTACTGTTCCTATCCTACTGTTTTCAGCGATGCTTATCAAGTTGACCTCAAGAGGACCTATATTTTATATACAGGAAAGGGTTGGACTGGATAAAAATCCATTTGCAATGATAAAATTTAGAACTATGATACAGAATGCAGAAGAACATACCGGACCCGTGTGGGCGAAGAAGAACGATAAAAGAATCACCCCTGTTGGTAGAGTGCTTCGTAGAATGAGAATTGATGAACTTCCGCAACTTATAAATGTGCTAAGGGGAGAGATGAGCGTGATTGGCCCCAGACCCGAAAGAGACTACTTCGTAAAGAAGCTGTCAGAGACAGTGCCAAACTATAATGAAAGATTCCGTGCAAGACCCGGCATAACAGGGATTGCACAGATAGAACATACTTATGATAGAACCGTAGAGGATGTAGAGGAAAAACTGAAATATGACCTTTACTACCTTGAGAATGCCTCTCCCAATTTGGATATGGAGATTGCTATAAGAACACTCTGGGTTGTTTTTGCCGGGAAAGGGGCACATTAGATTGCAGATTGAAGATTGAAGATTGCAGGTTGTGGCAATCTTCCGAATCTTTTAATCTTCTAATCAAATATGTCTTTACTTTTAATGATATTGACGCTCTGTCCAGGTCTCCGCTTTCTGGAGTATGAAGCGACAAGAGATGGAGAGCCTTTCTTCCATAGGATGGATAAGCTATCTGATCTCTCGTTCATTCCCCAGATAGATATATCGCTTTATGGGTTTGGATTGTATGATGGTAAGAGAATAGGAAATATGATACCTGAGCTTATGTTTAGGCAGGGTTTCCCAATACATCCATTTCTCAAGGGAGAAGTGAATATAGGTGTATTCCAGGAGATCGGAGATGGAGTGAGGAGTTTGGCTTATTGGGACCCACTTCTTGAACCCAAATATATAATACATAGTTTTGATCCACAGCCTGTTATATCCCCTACAGCTTTTGAGGTTAGGGTGGAGAGGGCGTATCTTCTGTTTGATATAGGGGTATTCTCCATCGGAATAGGAAGGAACAGGTTAAGAGTTGGCCCTGGTTACAGAAGTAACCTCCTTCTCTCTAACAGGGGCCAACCCCTTGATTTTCTGTATAATGCACAGGTAAAAAAGGGACCGTTTCGTTTTTCGGTATTCAATACAGGTATAGAAGCCGCAACTGATGAGAAAAGGATTGCCTGTCAAAGGATAGAGATCTACCTCTCAAATATAACCATTGGGATTACACAGGCAGTCCTGCATAGCAGAGATAGATTTCTGAAATATCTAAATCCTCTTGAGTTTTATTATATAACCCAGAGAAGAGGAGGATGTAACAGGGACAACCTCGTTGCCAGTGGTGATATTACATACACAAGAGGGGGAAGTAAATACTATCTTGAACTTTTATTTGATGACCCAATCGTTTTCCACGACTCTCTCCCCTTCAAAGGTGGTGCAATGCTTGGGGCATATTGGACAGACCCATTTGGAATATCAGGGTCTGATTTCAGAATAGAAATGACAGTTATCCCAAGATGGACATATACACATCGCTTCAGTAACCATATAAATGCAATGGAGGCAAATGGTATTCCTCTGGGGTTCTTTGGAGGAAATGATTGTATTCACATATACACTGAGTTCACAAAATATAGGACACTGCCTACTGCCTACTGCCTACTTCCTACTTCCTACTTCTCTCTTATATTGGAGTATCTTGCACAGGGTGATGGAACACTTAGGAAAGGCTGGGAGAAGGGCGAAAGGGACAGATTTCCAGAGCCACGGAAGATACGAATTCCAGCAGGTTATAAGGAGGAGAGGTTCAGAATGGGTATAGAGGGAACTTTTTCAAGAGAAAAGTTTTCCATGAGGACAGGTCTATATTTAGAGCGTATAAAAAATTATAGGAACCAGGATGGAAACGACCTCACAAGAGCCTCAATAAAAACTGTCTTGCTTTTTAATCTGCTCTAATTCATGAACTAATATTAGCACACAGATTTTCACAGATAAAACTGATGGACATAAATATAATTCGTTACCAGTAAAAAATTGACAAAATTAGAATCAATACCGATATTCCTTTTTGGGGCGGATCTAAAGATCCGCTACTACATTAGATTTGGATATCCATCCCGTGTAGTAGCGTAGCGTTACAGGCTGTAAAAAAGTCAATTTACGAGGTCTGCGGACAGGGATAAACCCTGTCCCTACAATGTA
>CAYRBN010000135.1:0-2974 GCA_964422625.1 uncultured bacterium
TATAATCTCCCTTGCCCTCTCCCCACAGTTTAGTATAAGGTCAACTGTTGAAAGGTTGTATAAAAAGTCTCCCCATAACTGGGGATATACAGGAGGTTTGAAATTATAGTATTTGACCTCTATCCCCTCCTTCTTGAATATTTCCTCATCAAGATATTTCCTGCCTCCATGTCCAGAGAGATAGACCCCCGCCCCAAGTTTTTTTGCTATATTCAGAAGTAGATGTGAACCATTTCCTTCTACATTCAAAGAGGAAAGCATAACCATCTTTTTTTTTATTTTCAGGATATCTCTTAAGAACCTGATAACCTCAAGGTTTAAATCCAGAAGTCTTTCCCGGGGTTTATGGTATATATGTTCAATCTCTCTAATATAATCATCAAAGTATGGAGCCCTTTTATAAAAATGTTTAAGCACTCCGAGGTGGGTATTAGTCCAGTCCACTCTATTTTCTATTTGGACATCACATATTTTCTGTAGAGATCTTCCCTTTCTTTTGACAGGCACCGTAATCCAGATAGGTTGTGATGGTGGAGCCTTTATACGATTTCTACACACAAAAGATCTTCCGAGTGGAAACTGGCAGGTATCCATAAGAACAAATATGTCACATATAGCCATTTTATAGAAAAACCCTGCCCAGGGAAGGTAATTTGGTTGATGACATGCAAGTATCATAGAAACATCTTACATCTTAAAGTAGAGACTATATTTATATTATACTATATTTTTAGTAGATTGTCAAGCTCAAAAAAGATTGACAAATCAAGAAAAGTGTTGTATAATCAATTTTAAACGCCATTGCTCAATGCAACATGAAAAATAGAAGAGATGTGCTTAGGCAAAAAGCTAATAAGCTAACCAATCTTAGTGCTAAATCAATAGGGACAGCGAAGAAAAAATAATTTTGCAATTTGCATTTTGATATTTTCATTTTTCATTGAGGTTTACGAAGAACAAGCAACGAGGGCTGGATTTCACAAACACGCAAACCGTTATGGAGATTGAGGCTATAATAAAAGAGGCACTAAAAGAAGATATAGGCAGAGGTGATATCACTACTGATGCAGCGCTCAGGTGTGTTGGAAAACCAGATGTCTCAGTTAAGGCTCTCATAATAGCAAGGGAAGGGGGCATTCTATGCGGTATAGATATTATAGGAACCCTTTTTTTGAGCCTTGACCCGGATATTCAGTTTCGGACACTCAAAGATGGAACAGAACTGATACAGGGTCAAAAGATCGCAGAGATAGATGGAAGTGCAAGGGCTATCCTGTGCGGAGAGCGAACTGCATTGAACTTCCTCTGCCATCTATCAGGCATAGCAACACGGACAAGGCAGTTTGTCCATGAGATAGAGGGAACAGGTGTGCAACTTCTTGACACACGCAAAACAACCCCTCTTTTAAGAGAGATGGAAAAATATGCTGTCAAAGTTGGTGGTGGAGAGAATCACCGTTTTGGACTGTTTGATGCAATACTCGTAAAGGATAACCATCTTAAGATTTTAGGTGGATTAGAAAATCTGAACTTAGATAGACCTTATGAAGTGGAAGTAAAAACGATGAGCGAGTTCAAGAAAGCACTCAATCTAAAAAATGTTAAAACAATTATGCTTGATAATATGAAGATAGAAGATATAAAAAAAGCAGTAAAAATAAGGGACCGATTACCGATAACCGATAACCGATCACCAAAATTAGAAGTGTCCGGCGGGGTAACTCTTGAAAATGTGAGGAAGATAGCAGAAACAGGCGTTGAATATATATCTGTTGGCGCAATAACCCACTCTGCTTATGCTCTTGATATGAGTCTGGAGATAATCTAAAAACCGGGTGTGGGAGACCCCTTCTGGGGTCGAGGGCAGAAGCCCTCTCCCACATCTGTGGGAAAGCCCTTCTGGGCTTGAATAGCAGCAGGGTAGGGACAACCCTTGTGGTTGTCCGTCTGTCGGACAGGGACAAGCCCTGTCCCTACATATCAAGGGTGGAAGTCCTCTCCCACGAGAGAGTTCGTCGGGAACTATTTGAGATTAGTGATTCGTGGAATGGACAATGCATATTATTAAAAACAGAATAAAGAGGGTAAGTTCTGCCATTCTAAAAGGCTACCGTTTCTTCTCCACAATCCATAGGAGGTTTACTTATGACCACGGTGGGTTTCTGCTTGCTGCTTCTATCTCCTTCTATCTTGTCGTATCAATAATTCCATTACTACTCCTGGTAACTACCATCCTCACATCGGTTGCCCATTCCTCAGAAGCAGTATATAATTCTATGTTAGACTTTTTTGAGACATGGATACCATCAGCTGTCCAGCCTGCGGTTCCTCTGCTCAATGGACTGATACAGAGGAGATTCTCTGTTGGGATTATCAGTGGTCTATTTCTCCTTTGGGCAGCAAGCCTCTCATTAGATTCTACAATACAGGCAATAGATAGGATATGGAATGTAGAAGAGAGATGGCCCTTTTGGAAAAGAAAACTTCTCTCCTTTCTTATTATTCCTATCCTTATAGCTGCTTTTGGGGTATCAATCGGGTTTACTGGATTCATCTCCTTTATGCGATCAGGCAATATTAGATTCATGGAACAGACTATCCCAGGAATGTCCTCGCTCTTAGGTGGACTTGGGATAGTTCTATCTCTTCTTGTAATAACTATCTTCCTATTCGGTTTTTACAAGATTGTTCCACATATTTTTGTCTCAAACCGTTCTGCCTTTATCGGAGCGACATTTGCAGGATGCTCATGGGAGATTGCAAAATATCTGTTTGACTGGTATATAGCAAGATTTACCGGGTTTGATAAGGTCTACGGCAGCCTTGGAGTTGTCTTTGTGGGACTTTTATGGATATACTGCACCTCTATAATAATCCTCCTTGGTGCAGAGGTTGCAGGATACTATGAAGAGAGAAGAAAAGTTTGTTAGTCAGGTGTCAGGTGTTAGGTGTTAAAGGATAAAGGATAAAGGAT
>CAYRBN010000136.1:0-2956 GCA_964422625.1 uncultured bacterium
ATAAAATAATTCGCTTAATACCGTCCTTGATCACAGGAACATTAAAGTTAATAAGAAAGCCAAGTCTTTTTTGTGTTAGTTTCATATGGCTTAGAAGTTGTGCTTCAAAAACTGGATTTATTGCCACTACAGCCTTCAATTCACAAATAACAAGGTTTTCAACTAATACATCCAAACGTAGAGCCTCATCAAATGTAATCCCATCATATATAATTGGCACAGAGACTTGTCTTTCATATGAAATTCCTCTTTTACTTAATTCATGGCAGAAACATACTTCGTACACACTTTCCAGCAATCCAGGACCAAGTGCTTTATGAACCTTGTACACTGCATCAACAATAACCTTCGCTATTTGTTCCTCTTTTTCAGATAATGGATTATATATCATCTTTGTGCCTTCGTGTCTTTGTGGTTAATCCTAATCTTTGCTCCCTCTCGGAGACCAAAGTTTCCAAGAACGATAACAGGTTCTCCTTCCATAAGTCCGCTCATTATCTCAGTTCTGTTCTCATCTCTAAGTCCTGTTTCAACTTCTCGCAATACGGCGATTGCTCCCAGGCTATCTGCCACAAAAACTATCTCTCTGCCTTCTCGGTTTAAGACTGCTCTGTTGGGGACTATTAATACATCTTTAGATTCCTCTACTATAAGCTCTACCGTGGCGAACATCCCTGGTCTCAAGAGATGTCCCAAATTTGGAACAACAATCTCTCCCTCTGCTGTCCTTGTAACAGGATTGACAAAGGGAGAAATTGTTTCCAATCTACCTTGAAACTCTTTATCTGAATAGGTAGTCACTCTTATGACTGCTGACTGTCCCCTGTGAACCCTTGTCAGGTCACTCTCTATTATCTGGATTTCTATCTTTACCCTGTCTATATCAGCAATCATAGCAATCGGAATCTGGGGGGCTATGCTTGCCCCTTTATCAAGCAACAACATTCCTACGACACCTGATATTGGAGAGGTAATCCTTGCGGGTTGAAACTCCATACCTTTGATAGATCTATCTACAAGTGCAATCTCGTCTCCCTTTTCAACCTCATCTCCCTCCTTGACCAGATATTTGATCAACCTGCCTGTCTCTTCAATAGGATGGATGGTTACCTGTTCCTCGCCTGTGATATTTCCTGTATAGGAAATAGTTTTGGCAATATCGCCTCTTCTCACCTCTTCTATGACCACCTCAGTGGGGACTTCAGCAATAGGTTCCAGAACCTCTCTCTCCTTAAGCTCCTGCACAATTCTAAAGGCAATGCCTCCTATAACAATAACCAGTATTATGATCCAGACTAATTTTTTCATCTTGCCTCCATATTTTTACCACAAAGGCACGAAGACACGAAGTCGTTTTGCTTTTTTTTCTTTTTTTTCTTTGTGCCTTTGTGGTTAAATCTGCCTCTACATTCCAATTGCTTTTTCCAATTTCGCCTTTGCTATTAGATAGTCTGATAGTGATTGGAGCCAATTGGTCTTTGCCCTTCTCAATGCAACTTGTGTATCCATCACCTCTAATGATGTGGCAAGACCCTGTTTATATCTCTCTTCCACAATTGAGAGTGCCTCTTCTGCCAATCTGATATTTTCTTTCTGGGATTCAACTATTTTTTCTGCCTCTTCAATCTGGAGATGGGCTCTCCTTACCTCCATCTCTATGCTCTCTTTAAGTAGGTTGAGTATATGTTCTATCTGGGAGAGTTGATAGACCGCCTCTCTTATCTCACCTCTATTTCTAAACCCTGTGAATATAGGCATCCGTAAAGCTAGTGTCAGATTCCATTCAGTTCCCCACCTATCCTCGAAATAGAGCGGTCTTTTGTAGTCATAGTTTGCAACGAGTGCTACATTTGGCCAATTTGCCCTCTTTGCAATAGCCAATGCCTTTCCCGCCATCTCTTTTCTCAATTTTAGGGCCTTGATCTCGGGACGGTTGAGAGATGCCTCCTTTAGGGACTCTGTTAGGTCAATCTCAATTGGTTCGTATTTTAGGTCCCCTTGTAAGTCGATTGTTGTATCTTGAGATAGTCCGAGTAGCATCTTAAATCCGATTTTTGTAAGTTCTAAGGCATTTTTAACCCTGATTACCTCTGGTTCTATATTTTTAAGTTGAACCCTTGTCCGAAGTAGATCAAAGTTTGACGCCAGCCCTGCATTGTATCTCTTCTCCACGACTTTTACATGATCTTCAATCTGCCTATATGTGTCTTGCATCAGTTCTACCAATTTTTCTAAGACAAGAATACCATAAAACGATTGATTGACATTAAACACCAACTCATTCTTCTCTTTTCTGTAATCTTCTCGTATTGCATCAAGGTTCAATTTTGAGATTCTGTATCCATCCAGAATCCTTCCCCCGGTAAAAATTGGCTGTTCTAAAGAGAGTCTAGTTAGATAATTTTCAATCTCTCCCATCTGATGCTCCATAATATTTGTGCCTATAATACCAGGCACAACAGTAAAACCTATCGTATCCCCTACTGGACCAAATACCGGCACATTCAGCATACCATATTCTGGCACCTCCATCTTCATCGTAGGAAGTTCTGCAAGTCTTGTGTAACTCCCCTGAACACTTATTCTGGGCAGGAATCCTGCCCTCGCAATAGTCACCCCTGCCTCTGCCTGCTTTATTGTGGCCATTGTTGCTAGAATACCATCGTTATACTCCAGAGCCCTATCAATCGCTTGCTGCAGGGTTACAGTTACTGTGCTTTCCTTACCCCCCACTTCTTCAGGTGAGAGAGAATAAGATGCCAAAAAGATATAAATTAGAATACATAGATTCATACTACCCCCATTTAAAGTAGTAAGCAGTAGGCAGTAAAGCGTGCAAGAGGAATTCTCTACCTTGCTACCTAACTTTAGAAAAGGTCTCTATTGCCTTCTCAAAACCATTAATTAGTTACCGGTGAATAATTCAATTTTAGGGGAAAGATAAAAAAGATATATC
>CAYRBN010000137.1:0-2900 GCA_964422625.1 uncultured bacterium
CTTTCCCTCTTTTTTACTTGACTTTTTCAAAATTTTATTGTATAATCTCCTCTATGTTCAGGAATTTTACAGATGGGATATTAAAAAACAACCCTGTTCTGGTTTTGATGATGGGCTTGTGTCCACTTCTTGCAGTCTCTACAACTGCATTTAACTCGGTCGGGATGGGTATAGCAGTGATATTTGTCCTTACCCTCTCAAACATTACTATATCGCTTTTGCGTTCTCTCATACCTCAGAATATCAGAATACCTGTCTTTATTATAATCATATCTACATTTGTTACCGTGATTGATTATACTATGAATGCGTATGTGCCAGATCTGTATGCAAGTCTGGGAGTATTTGTGCCGCTTATTGTTGTCAACTGCATCATACTTGGAAGGGCAGAAGCATTTGCATACAAGAGGGGTCTCTTTGCCTCTATCCTGGATGCTCTTGGTTCTGGAGTGGGATTTACTATTGCCATATTTATAATGGGGGCTGTAAGAGAAATCCTTGGGGCCGGGACACTGTTTGGGTTCACTCTCCTTCCGCAGGGATTTCAGGACAATCCTGTGATATTTATGATTCTACCTCCTGGGGGTTTTCTGGTAATAGCAGCCCTTATGGGAATAGTGAACTCTTTTATCAAGCGAAAAAGTTAGTTATTGGACGCTATTGCTCAATGCAAAATGAAAAGTGCAAATTGAAAAATGCCCTGCTTTTAGGACGCAGATTTCCGCAGATTATTAAGATTCTGTTTTCTATCAGAGATTGAGGTGCATCAGCTTAGAGTTGGAGTGCATTACCTTGGTAATGCAAGCAGTAGCAAGCTACTGCACTCCAGACAGGGTGATGCGGTCTTTATCCTGTTTATCTGCGTTTATCTGCGTCCTAAAAAGAGAGCATTTTGATATTTTCATTTTTCATTGATCTTTATTATGTCTCCTTTTCTTATATTTCTATCTGCATTTCTGGTAAATAACATTGTCCTTATGCGGTTTCTGGGGCTCTGCCCCTATTTTGGGGTATCCAGAAGGCTGGAAACCGCTCTGGGTATGTCTATGGCAGTCTTCTTTGTAATGTTACTTGCCTCCTGGATAAGCTTCTTCATATACCGTTACGCCCTTGTGCCACTGGACCTTCTTTTTTTGAGAACAGCAACCTTTATACTTGTTATAGCATCACTTGTCCAATTCATAGAACTCTTTCTAATAAAGCATCTGAGAACACTCTATCAGGCATTGGGGATATATCTGCCACTTATAACAACCAACTGTGCAATCCTTGGAATCACATTTCTTATTGTAGACTATGACTTCACACTTCTTCAGGCAACAATGTTCTCTGTTGGAACTGGATTCGGGTTTGGATTGGCACTACTCCTTATGGCAGGAATGAGAGAGCGACTGGACCTTGCACCGGTGCCTGATGCACTGAAGGGCTCTCCCATAGCATTTATCACAGCATCCCTTACATCACTTGCATTTCTTGGATTCTCTGGGTTACTTGGACTAACGATATAACTTCTTGAGTCCGGTTCCTCTGTAGTAGAATCTCAGTATTTCTCTAAAGGTTCTTCCCTTTCTTGCCTTGCCTATAGCTCCCCATGAACACATACCAACTCCATGTCCCCATCCCCCTCCTTTTATATTTACCGTTCTACCTCTTGTCTTGATCTCAAAATATCTGCTCTTTAAGTCAAGCAGCCTTCTAATTTCCTCTCCCCTTATTGTAAATTGACCTTTGCTTCCTCTTACGACAACCTCCTCTACTCTTCCTGACCTATCTTTCTTCCCTACCCTAACAGACTTTATTCTACCAGATTCCTTGCCCAGAATCTCTCTTATCCTTTCCTGGACAAGTTCATTAAAGTTCTCTTTTGAATATTGATTTGACCAACTGTAATGAGGAGAGATATTGCAATAATTACAAGAAACTCCCCTGAGATAAGGTCTATCTAACCTAAAAATATCTTTTCCACATCCGGTCCGCCCCCCGCAGGTAGAGTGATATCTTGCATCTATCGGATTACCCTGATGGACAATAACAAGTCCTCTTGTCTTATCAACCGCATCTATTGACATCTTTGTCTCAAAATCTTTTCCTCTATATACCTGGTCTGCTACTGTAGCCCTAATATCATAACTTCTTTCGGAGTTTAGATGTAGGAGAGCATAAGTTCTTGCTGCACAGGCTCCTGCTTTCATAGCCTCTATCTCGCCGCTTCCAAACTCAGAAGCAACAACTGCCCAAAGATACTGTTCCATAGGAAGTCTGTTAATTACCAGAGATTTTGTAAGAATTGCCTCTCCACGATAGGAGCGTCTATTATACTCAAATGTTCCATCCTCAAAGCTGACCCTAAGAGGCGATGTTATATCAAAAATTCTCTGTCTTCCTCTGTAGAGACCACCTCCTCTTAGCTCTATCTTACCTGGAGAGAGCCTGTGTACCTTATTTTTTGAATGAATATAGATTCTTCCACTGGATCTTACTTTTCCACCTGTACCGAGTAAGACCCTGACATAAGGTTCCACCACTCTTTTTGGAGCTATCCTTCTGTCTACCCTTCTCTCTACCCTGGGACACCCAGAAACGAGTAGTGCCAGTATAAAAAGCAGTTTATGCATAGAGAATTTTCTTTAACAAATTTAACATACTATCATACAGTGTATCAAGTCCCAAAATTCGCAGATTTCTAACAAGACCACCAAGCATAAAATCCGCTATGAACTTTTGGGAAGCCCCTGACATAGTCAATAATATCTAAAAGGGTTAAAGATTAGTGTAATTATAACACAAGTTTGGATAGATTGCAAGCTTTTTTTCTCTGATATAACAGGGACTTTTAAGAGACAGAATTTTTCTGTTACGGAACATTTAAAATGGGACATTCTCGGAACGCTAAAATGGGA
>CAYRBN010000138.1:0-2696 GCA_964422625.1 uncultured bacterium
CCCAAAATACAAAATTCAAAACCAGCATGATTAGGGACAAATACTAAATCCGAAATCCTAAATATAAGGGCAAATCCTAAACTCTAAATCCGAAATCCTAAACAAATACAAATGACCCAAATACAAAATAAGTTTAGAACATTGGGATTTAGGATTTTGAAATTGTTTAGGATTTAGAATTTGGAGCAATGAAATTCAGTGGCTATATTCTGAGACTATTCTCTGAATTTCGTCATCTGTCAATGTTCTGTTTGATACCTTTGCCTGCTCCAAAATAATGGTGACTAAATCCGTATGAGGTTCTACCCCTTTTTTCCCCAGCCAATACTCCACATTTGCCCTGCCACTCATCGGGCCTATCTCAATGATCTGTTCAAAACCATAATCGTACGCAGGAACTCCAGAATAGACCAGATCTTGTAACCAGTGTTCCTCCTCCTTGACCATTGATTTGATGATTGCCGTAGCATGAACACCTGTAGCAGTTCTAAATGCATCCTTTCCCACGAGGGGATAATTGGGAAGGATTGGAACCCCACAATATTTAGAAACAAGATTACAGTACTCTTTAAGTTTCGTCAGGTCTTGTTTTATAATCCCCAGAAGTTTTAGGTTAACGAGAAGCGTATCCATAGGAGTGTTGCCAGTGCGTTCTCCTATTCCCAGTCCAGTTGCATGGACACGGTCAGCCCCGGCAAAAATAGCGGTCAGGGTATTCGCTACAGCCAGTCCTCTGTCAGAATGACCATGCCAGTCAATCTTGATATCTTTTCCAGTCGGCTCAATGACCTCTCTCCGTACATATCTTATCAATGATTTAATACCATCAGGAGTTGCATACCCAGCAGTATCACACAGACAGACCCGCTCTGCCCCCTGTTCAATGGCAGTAGTCAATAGCTTTTTAATCGTTTCGGGGTTAGTTCGTGTCGTATCTTCTGTAACATACATAACAGGACAATTATTGGAGATGGCGAATCTGACAGATTCCCGTGTCTGTTTGAGCATACTATCTAAATTCCATGATTCTGCATACCTCCGAATCGGACTTGAACCGATAAATGCATGAACCTCAATCGGTACCCCGACTTTCTGTGAGATATCAACTATCGGTTCAATGTCTGCTATTACGGTTCTTGCAGCGCACCCAGCCTGAATGGAGAGATTGCACTGGACAATCTCTCGTGCTATCTGTTCCACATCTCTAACAATCTTCGCACTTGCGGCAGGAAACCCAATATCTGCAATCTGAATTCCCAAATCATCCATCAGATGAAAGATTTTTAGTTTCTGCGAAATAGTAGGATGCATTACAGATGGTGATTGCAAACCATCGCGTAGAGTTTCGTCATCCAGCTCAATATTAAGATTTATTGGTGGAGCATCTTTTGTATTCCAATCATAGATTAAAGATTCTCTTTCCATATTAATATCTTTCCTTTCTCTCTCTTAAAACCACAAAGGCACGAAGTCACAAAGAACTCAAAGAATATAGATATCCATTTCTGGATGCAATGGAGTGCTTTACCTTGGTCAGGGGGCAGTAGCAATCTACTGCATCCGAACTTATAAATTCTTTGTCAGTCCCCCGCCGATGGCGTGGAGGATCCTTTGCAAGAGTATCCCAACATCATCGTTACTTATATTATTAGCATGGTTATACTCATACTCTAGTGGCTGGGTAGAGAGGAGCAGAAGTCCTGAACCGTACTGATAGAGCAGAAGGGTTGGTAAGCCATCCGGAGTTACGGCAAGTATCTGGGCAAATTCTGGATAATCTCTGAACCAACCATAACTTGCAAATGTATAGCTTCTGAGTGTGTCAAGTCCCGCGACAATCGAATGATTACCAGTTGCAATATTGATCGTATCGGTACGATATACCGTATCAAGTGTTACGCCGAGGGGGAATCTTATCCCTGCCTCAAGAATATCTCCCTTATTCCATCCCTTGTCACAGGCAGAGAAGAACATTACTCCACCTGTGTATACAAATACATGGAATTTTGCACGATGATCTCTATAGGCTTCATAAAATAGTTGGGGTTGGTCTGATGGGATTATGAGGGTATGTCTGAGGGGATCAAGAGAGAGGGGGGCGAAACTATCTGAAGGAACTATTCTATATTTTACTCCTAGATCCTTAAGGATAGTGTCTGTGCAGCAAAGTCCCCATGGGAGGCTATCTCGTAATATGAGGAGACTGTCTCCTCCACCAATTAGAATCTCAGTGAGTACGACTGAAATCCTTGTAGTATCATCCTCTATCACATTTGTATCCTGCCTACCCCAAAAATATGCTACACCAAGGGTATCCATCCCAAACGCAGTGAAAAGTCTATTGTCTCCTGGGAGAACATCTACCGTGAATATTGTTGAATCTACACCTACTTCCTGGGTATCCGCAATAGGTAAGAAGAGATCTCCTGTAACCTTCAGTGTAATATAGGCTACATCTTCCCAGAGTGGTGTGTCCGTAGAGAGAATTTTAACCTCTACAGGGGAAGTCTCCACTATCCACTCACGCTCTCGTGGACACCCTAAAAAACAGGTAAAGATAGCTAACAACACTATTAGAGGAAGGTTCTTTTTTATCAAATTTGGACTATTTTTTTTCTTCATCTCCGTCTCCTTTTTCCTTTAATTATAACATACTGTTCAGCAAAAGTCAAGAAAAAAAATGAGGTTCATGACCA
>CAYRBN010000139.1:0-2692 GCA_964422625.1 uncultured bacterium
AGTTTCAGCATTGAAGATAGCCCGAACAATATTAGAGTTTGTTGAAAATAAAATAGTCAAAGTTTAGAGAAATATTCTCTCAATGACTAAGGAGATGGGGTATGTGGTCACTGAAGAGATAAAAGTTAGAAATCTACAGGAATTTTTATGATTATGAACCGGATGATGCCTTTCCTGGGGAGGGTGGCTACCAAAAATGCAATTAATCATCAATACTTATGGCTCTTATCTTCATAAGGAAGGGGAGAGGTTTAAGATTAAGAATGAGGATAAGATCTTTGAGGTCTCGGCAAAGAAGGTAGATAGTATTCTTATCACTACCGGAGCGACAGTTTCTACGGATGCGATTGAGTTTGCTATGAAGAACAATGTGGATATTATCTTTCTTGATAGTTTTGGAGACCCTTATGGACGAATATGGCACTCTAAGTTGGGAAGCACAACTTTGATAAGGCGAAGGCAGTTGGAGATAGCGGAGACAGAGCCAGGTTTGAAGTTAGCTCTGGAATGGGTGACAAAGAAGTTAGAGAATCAGATTGATTTCCTGGAGAAGTTAGGTCGCAGCCGGCCAGAGAAGGAGGAGAAGATAAAGGGATATGCCTCCCGGCTGGGAGATATTTGCCAGAAGATAAAATCCCTTAAGGGAACCCTTGAAGAGAAGCGGGGGACAGTAATGGGACTGGAAGGGACAGCAGGGCGGACATATTTTGAGGCGCTCAGTTTCATTCTGCCGGAGCGGTTTCAGTTTGGGGGACGGAGCAGGAATCCAGCTAAGGATGAGTTCAACTGTCTCCTCAACTATGCTTATGGAGTTCTCTATTCCCGGGTAGAGAAGGGGTGTATCTTGGCTGGGCTTGACCCCTATATTGGATTTCTCCATACCGATAATTATAATAAGAAATCGCTGGTCTTTGACCTCATAGAGATGTTTCGTATATTAGCAGACCAGACGGTTGTCTATCTTTTCAGCAGTCGTAAGGTGAAGAAAGAGTGCTTTGGTAATATTCGGGGAGGGTTGACTCTTAATAAGGAGGGGAAGCAGATTCTCCTTGAGGCGTTGAGTAATACCTTTGAGAAGACGGTGCGTTACAGAGGACGAAATATCAAGAATAGGGATATTATCCAGTTTGAATGTCATCGGATTGCTAATGGGATGATTAAGTGTAAGTGTAAGTAAAGGGGGGATAGTGAGTAAAATAAGTAGTGTTGAGGATCTTGATGTTTTTAAAAAGTCACATTCATTGGTATTAAAAATATATGAGTTAACCAAACTCTTTCCATCCGAGGAAAGATTTGGATTAATATCTCATATAAGAAGGTCAGCATATTCTATAACTTCCAATCTTATTGAAGGCGGCAATCGGCTTGGAAGCAAAGAGTATAGACAATTTGTAGGTATAGCAAGAGGCTCCGCCGCAGAACTTAAATATCAACTTTTTTTAGCAAAAGATTTAGGATATATCTCAGTGGAGCAATATAACGAAACCGCGGATGAGATTTTAGAAATCAGCCGTATGCTCATGGGGTTGGCAAATGCTCTGGCTAAAAAATGATAACCAACCATCACTTACACTCACACTTACACTTACACTATCATGTTAACTTGGGTAATTTACGATATTTCTTGTAATAAGAGGCGAAATAAGGTAGCTAAGGCTTGTCTGAATAAGGGACTTTATAGAGTGCAGAAGAGCGTCTTCTTAGGGGAGTTGAATAACAATCAATTAGATGAGATAGCGATAATGAGTAAGGAGTTGATCAATGAAAAGACCGATTCAGTCTATATTTTTCCTCTCTGCCAGGAGGATTTCAGAAAGGTGCGGGTGCTTGGTCAGGAGTTTGATGAAGAGCTTGTTACCGATGAAGTGAAGACAAAGTTTTTCTGATGGATGTATTGACACAAAGTGTTTATATTACCCCATCTGATGTTCTGGAGTATTGTTTCTGTCCACGGTTCACCTATTTTATGCATTGTCTCTGTATCTCCCAGCATGAGGAGCAGCGATTTAAGGTGCTGAAGGGCAGGGAGGTGCATAAGGGGGTAGAGCGGGTTAATAAGGATTATCTCCGTAAGCGGATTGGCTGTGTTAACAGGGAATCATCGGTGGAGCTATCCTCGGAGAGGTATCATCTGAAAGGGATTGTGGATGAGGTCTTGACCTTGTCGGATGGCACTATGGCTCCGCTTGATTATAAATATGCGAAGTTTAAGGACCGTCTCTACAAGACCCTGAGGATGCAGTCTGTTCTTTACGGTCTTCTGATCAAGGATAATTATGGAAAGGAAGTGAGAAGGGGTTATCTGGTATATGTGAGAAGCAAACGTCGTCTAATAGAGATAGATTTTTCTGATATAGAGTTTGAAAAGGCGAAGAAAACAGTGGCGGAAGTTTTGAATATTATTCAAGGAGGATTTTTTCCTTCCCGCACCGGCTCTCGTCTTCGCTGTGTGGATTGCTGCTACAAAAATATTTGTGTTTGAGGAAGTGTTGTTGGTAAGTTCTTAAAACACAAAGAGATAGACGAGAAGAAAATATGTAAAGGCAAGGTAAAAGTTAGGGTTGAGGGCTAAAAAGGAGGGCAGAAATGGACAGAATAAGCTATTCTATAAGAGAGATAACTCGTTGGCACAAAGGAACTGATGAGGAAAATGCTGATTAAGAGAGCAATCCATTAAAACAAGGATTGAAAC
>CAYRBN010000140.1:0-2564 GCA_964422625.1 uncultured bacterium
GTATTTTTGCGGTTTGTATTCTTTATAATATTGTCTTAATAATTTCAAAAGATTACCTGATAGCAAAGAAATTCTATCCTTTTTACCTTTTGCTCCATTAACATGAATAACCATTCTTTCAGAATCAATATCGGTTCATGACTATTTAGTGTGGTGATGGGTTAGACCTTTTTAATCTTATAGATACTTGTCTCTTTGATTGTAATTTTACACTATTTTTCCGTAAGACAAGATTTTTTGTTCACATCTAAAATCCTCTACAAATATAGTATAGCACAGAAAAATCTGTTTGTCAAGATTTTTATTAGTGTAATCTGCTGATCACCTTACCTACACCAATTCCTATACTAGCTCCAAGCAAGACATCAGATGCCCAGTGCTCATTGTCATGGATCCTTGAGAGTCCAACTGCAATAGCAATACAATAGGCTATTATACCAACCAGACGATTTTCAGACTCTGCTGCTAAAGATGAGGCTATAGCAAATGCAGTAGAGGTATGGCCTGAGGGAAGAGACCGATGTGACCTATGAATATAGAAAGGGGAGTAGTAAAAAGCTCCTTTTCCGGTAAAGGGTCTCGCTCTTCCAGCAAGAACCTTGATAGTACCAACAATTATACCTGAGATGAATACACTTTGAGTAGAGAGAATTGCAGATTTCTTCAGTCTTGTATTGTTCAGAATATATCCGCTGAGATAGATTGCTCCCAATGCTATTGCCGCCCCCTTACTTCCAAATGGCTCTATTAGTGAAGAGATACTCTCTGTTTTAGGTGTTCGCTGATTTTGGACCCAATTCTGTATCTCATCATCCTGGAACATAAGACCAGCAGTGGCACCAAGAATTAAACCTCCTGTAACCCAATCTCCCCTATCCCATCTCAGGGGTGAGGAGATCACATATTTCGTATTGTGATAGATATCTCCAAAATGGTTTAGACCTGTGGAGCTTATAAGAGAGCCAATTATCAGTACACAGAACAAGAGAACCTCCTTAGGTGACCTGCCAAAAGCTTTCGCAAAGATATTGATGGGCAGGCGAGCTCAACAGGCTGTGCAAAAACAACCTTGCGGACAACCACAAGGGTTGTCCCTACATTGTAGGGACAGGGTTTATCCCTGTCCGCAGACCTCGTAAATTGACTTTTTGCACAACCTCTCAGGGTATGCTTGTAGTTTCAACGCTTGAGAGAAGTTGCAATCTTTGCTCAACAAGTTTCTTGAACTCGTCTCTGTATTCTGGTGGTATGCTCTCTGACGGAGGAAGTTCTAGTTCCAGAAAATTGACAAATCTACCATGTTTCTTTACACGGAAATCAAGATGTGGTCCAGTAGATAATCCCGTAGAACCAACATACCCAATAACTTGTCCCTGTCTAACCCTTGCCCCTCTTTTTATACCCCTGGGAAGCCGTGATAGATGTGAATACCATGTTGTATAGATATGATTGTGTCTTACTAATACATGAAGACCGAGTCCTCTTCTCTTACGCGTCTCGCCCCAGCCGGCATAGACTACTGTTCCATCGCCTACGCTTACAACCGGGGTCCCAGTAGGTGCAGCATAGTCAATTGCCAGAGAAGGCATCCATCTTCTCAGTATTGGGTGAAACCGGCGATAGGTAAAATGAGATGAGATTCTGCTGTAGTTCAAAGGTGCCCGAAGAAATATCTTTCTTAAGGAGTTGCCCTCTGGGTCATAATAACCGCCTCTTTGCTCGGAGTCTTCAAAATAGATTCCAGTATGTTCTAAAGTTTTCTCTCCACTATATCTGGCAACAAGAATCTTCCCAACTCTAATAATGTTGTTCACAAAGTTATGCTGTTCATAGACAAGTTCAAATCTATCACCCCGCCTGGGTTCAACCAGAAAGTCAATCTGCCAGGCAAAGATGTCAGCAAATTTCCTAACAGCCTCAACCGGAACTCCTCTTTCAGTCATCGCCTCATACAAGGATGTCTCAATCTCGCCATGAACAGTGGTTAATATTTTTTCTGATGGGACCTGTCTTTTTTCACTATAAAACTGTCCATCTTCCAATCTTTTTACGCTAATATAGTTGACTGGATCTCTCCAGAATCTGAATTCAATCACTGCTTTGGATGTGCAACGGTGAAGTTCGTATCGCTGACCTGGGCGAATTCTCCTGACATCATGTTTTGATTTAAATGTCCCTATTATACCAAGTACCTCAGAATAGGCAATATTTTCATTTACCAATATCTGCTCTAAGGTGCTACCTCTTTTTACAGTGCCGGATGTTACTATAATTCCTGGGTCTGTAGCGGGCGGTTCTGGTTCGGGCTCTGGTGCGCTGTTTCTGCTTAAAAGTAAAAGCAATGTAAGAATACCCATTGCTATTACAACTATTATCGGATAAACAGTTTTTTTAATCACCACAATACCCCCTTTTTTAAGCCCAAAACTTAACCACAGAGAAAAGAATTGAGAATTATAAATTAAGAATTGAGAATTGGAGTTAGCCTGTGAGGGTCTTATATTTTCGGATTTTAATTGCTAATTTTACATTTTGCATTGTTTCTTTCTCCCTCTGTGACCTCT
>CAYRBN010000141.1:0-2547 GCA_964422625.1 uncultured bacterium
TGAAGATTCTTATACAATCTGTGAAAATCTGTGTAATCTGTGGCTAACGCATATTATGGGTTTATTCTTTGTGTTAAAGACACTTCGTGTTCTTTGTGACTTCGTGCCTTTGTGGTTTTAGTGGTCAGTTTTTTAACAATATCAACTGGTGTTTTGTGAAAAGATGAGAATATTAATGATTACAACAAGGATTCCGTATCCATTGCATAGTGGAGCTGATATTGTAATCTTCAATACCATAAAATATTTGTCTCTGAGGGGACATAAAATTACACTGCTATCAATTACGGATAGTGTCTCGTCTTATGACGAACTGAAGAGATGGTGTGAGGTTCATACGTTTCTAAAGAATACAAACAACAGTATCTGGAGAGCGATACTCAACCTTTTTTCCAAAACCCCTTACACTATATCAAGGTATCAAACCCCGAGATTGGGAAGCGAGATTGAGAAGATTATAGAAAGGGAAAAAATTGATATAGTTCATATTGAACATCTCCATATGGCATATTATAGGGACTTTATTAAAGAAGAGTTGCCAGTTTTTCTGAGAATGCACAATGTGGAGACAACGATAATGGAAAGGTTTTATAGGCAACAGAAAAATCCCATAATAAAAATCTATGGTTTTATACAATGGAGAAAGGTCTATAGATATGAGAGTCAAGTCGTAGAGAAATTTAATAGGTGTATAACAATTACAGATATAGATAAAGAGAGAATAGAGAGTATGAACTCAAAATCAGCTTGTGTCTCTATTCCATCAGGGGTTGATATATCTTATTTCCATCCTATAAATTGTGAAAAGGAGCCGGACAGTATAATATTTATAGGAGCACTTGATTGGTTTCCGAATATAGATGGGATTTATTGGTTTTGTAAAAAGGTATTCCCCCTTATAAAAGCTGAAGTTTCTTCAGTTAGGCTATATATTGTTGGTCGGAATCCACCTGCAAGAATAAAAAAACTTGAAAATGAAAATTTAGTTGTTCATGGATCCGTGAAGGATATAAGAGAGCATCTCGCAAAAAGTAGTGTTACTATTGTTCCATTACGAATAGGGGGTGGGATGCGCATAAAAATATTGGAAGCACTGGCAATGGGAATACCAGTGGTTTCCACTTCTATAGGGTGTGAAGGCATAGATATTACAAATGGAAGAGAGGTTTTAATTGCAGATGCAGAAAGGGTATTCGCGAGGAACATTCTCTCTTTATTACAGGATGAAAAACTGGCCAGGATATTGGGAGAAAATGGATTAAAACTGGTAAAAAGCAGGTATATTTGGGAAGAGATAGCCGAAAAATTTGAAGGGGTATATAAATGTTAGAAGTAATATTCTGGATATCCGTGGGACTTATTTTACAGACTTATATCTTTTATCCTCTTATCTTATATCTCCTATCTTCTAAAAAGGGAGAAATAGACCTAAAAACAGATGTTTTTCCTACGGTTTCCCTGATCATAGCCGCGTATAATGAAGAGAGGGTAATTGAGAAAAAGATAAAAAATAGTTTGAGCCTGGATTATCCTGAAGAGAAAATGGAGATAATAGTGGTATCCGATGGTTCGACCGACCGCACAGAGGAGATCGTTAAAAAATATAGAGATAGGAGAATTAGATTAATAAGTTCTGGCAAAAGGGTTGGTAAAACAGAATGTCAGAACATATCTACCCAAAAAGCAAATGCTGATATACTCATATTTTCAGATGCTAATAGTATGTATAGAGAAAATGCAGTCAAAATACTTGTAAGGAATTTTGCAAATTCTCGTGTAGGGTGTGTGGGCGGTAGATTACAATATACTGCAAAAGGCACATCTGCTCAAAGTGAATCTATTTATACTAAATACGAAAGCTATGTTAAATCTCTGGAAAGTAAGGTTTGCTCTCCAATAGGAGTTGATGGTAGTATCTACGCAGTTCGGAGATCTGTTTTTATACCGTTAGAAAAAGATGCAGTAAGTGATTTTATTGAACCGATACTTATATACAGAAATGGTTGGAAAGTGATCTACGAAAAGGAGGCTTTGATTACGGAAGAGTTGTCAGCTTCTATGCAATCATCAATAGCAAGAAGGGTGAGAATCGTTACTGGAGCACTTTATAGTCTTAAATATATTATGGACATGCTAAATCCGTTTAGATGGAGGCTTTTCGCTTTCGAGCTTATATCTCATAAGGTTATCAGATGGTTACAACCCTTCTTCTTGATAGCAATTTTTATATCCAATATATTTCTGCTTGATAAGTTACCGTTTCTTATCTTCTTCTTACTGCAATCACTTCTATATATTTTGGGTATATTAGGTCTTAT
Organism: uncultured bacterium; assembly: GCA_964422625.1. Classification (GTDB taxonomy): domain Bacteria; phylum Hydrothermota; class UBA3073; order UBA3073; family UBA3073; genus CAYRBN01. The sequence continues at coordinate 2,319 of CAYRBN010000141.1, forward strand.
ATTTGAGAGCATCTCTTTTTTCAAATTACCAGCCTATTTTTTAGGTATGAACCTTGCCCTTATTATTTCCTGGATAAACCTTATAAGAGGAAAAAATTTTGAGATATGGCAACCTTTAAGATGAGATAGATATTATGTCAAACCTGGATTCGCCACCAAGACACCAAGTTTTTATCTCTTTATTCTTTGTGACTTCGTGCCTTTGTGGTTAAGTTTTTGATAATGATAG
>CAYRBN010000142.1:0-2428 GCA_964422625.1 uncultured bacterium
TCAACGTCCCATTTTAGCGTTCCGAGAATGTCCCATTTTAAATGTTCCGTAACAAGAAAAAATTGCTTTCTGTTATGTGCTTACTTTGCAATCGAGGATGCGATATTAGGGCTGTTTGGATTTACGATTACTTCTCTTGTTTTAGGAACCACAACTAAATCCATGTCTTCCATCGGAATTACTCCAAGCAATGACTGATCTCCCATGACCAGCGCACCAGCAAAACCCACTCTATTTTTATAGCGCAGTTCTATTGGGCCAACATAGGGGACAAGTTTCTGACTTCCGTCTGCCAGAGTGACTTCCTTTTTATCAATCTCCTCTAGTTTCAGTTGGATTTGTATATGTGATGGAATGCACAAGTGAACTGTACCTGTATCTGCTAGTGCATCTACTTCTACGGGCTCCAATTCAGGGAGCCTTGGATTTCGCAACATAATATTTGCATTAGTTAAACCCATGTATACCTCCTCATTGCTGGTTAGGTATTGTCAAAAATCTAACCACAGAGAACACAGAGATATTGATTTATTAAGGATTTATGAAAGATCTTTGTCCCTCCCCTCTGTGACCTCTCATAAAACCAATTTTTTCACCCCATCTTTCATGTAGGGGCAGGGCTTGCCCCTGCCCACTAGCCTTGTTCCGCCGGGTAGGTAAATCAAATCCCTACCTAATATTCCTGCAAAAACACCTAATTTATTGTTTGGAGAACACAGAGAACTAAATCTACTCTGTAACCTCTGTGGTTTATCATACTCTTTCATATTCTATCATATTCTATTTGACATTACCGCTGGTTATTTCTGCATATAACGATGATTATATGGATCCATATAACACCCCGTCCTGGACAGTTTGCAATATAAGACGCTCAAGAACGCGTGACATGAGCGAAGTCCAGGTCATTGTTTATAAACGGCTTCTGTGCCGCATTCGCACGTACCTCACCATTTCAAATAACATGCAAATAGAAATTGCAAGGAACTACTATTCTATCTTTATTATACTTCAAAAAAGAGATGTTGTCAAGAAAAAAAATCTCACCTGTTGGCCGGCCACCCCACATAGTATCCACCCTTCTTCTTATTTTTATTCTTATTAATGGGCTTATTAGAACGCATATTATTGATTCAACAGGGATTCGGCAAGGTCTATGGACAGGGATAAACCTTATCCCTACAATGTAGGGACAAGCCCTGTCCCTACACCGATTTCAAGTTCAATTATATACCATATTTTCTATAATGTCAACTATTTTCTCTTCCTTTTGTTAGCGATTTCTTGTTTCATAATGGATGTGAGGCAGGATGCCTCACCTATTTCCCTGACACCTAACACCTATTCTGATGTGCTGTCAGGTGTTACCGAACCTTGTGGTGTCAGAAGTTACCTCCTGACACACTTTACTGTCGGGAGGAAACTCCCGACGACACTTATTAAGTGAAGTATAAAAAAGGGGGGACATAGTATATCCCCCCCTTACTCTGTCCCTATTCACGCCTTACGGTTCACGGCATTATTCAATTCTGTATACTGTTAGCCAGGTATTTGAATCATAAGGCTCAACAGAGTCATAGAGTGTAGAGCGTGTCATTGCCCCCAGCGCTATATGGCGCACCCCTGCTGCTGGAGCCAGGAAGGTACGATGAAACCTTCCTTCACTATAACGGAACCTCCTGCGGTGTCTACGTTCTCTGCGGAAATGGAGGAATAGAAGGGCAGTCGTGTCATTTGTCCAGACAGAGAGATCAATCAGTTGATTTGGAGGGACAGTAAGGACTTCCTCTCTTGTCTCTATCCTCAGGATATCGGTTATCATCCTCACACTGTCTCCCCACTCTATTTTCACACTGTCAATCTGCACTGTATTTGGTTGAGATTCCACATCTACTCCGGATAGTGCATAGAGTCTCCATCCTCTATGATGGTCAGGCACGGTGTCTCTCTTAAAGATAGCATATCTCTTCCCGTGGTCTGTAAAGAGCTTAGCATATCGCGTGGTATGTACTACTCCGTCTACTATACTATCTAATGCGATAATATGCAGGCTACAATCTTTGGCTCTATTTATCTCCGCGAATGCGGAATCTCCGACTACATCTATACTGATGTTCCGTTCTATACTCGTTGGTCTTCCCCTCCACCAGGAGATGTAATCTATCTCCCCTTTTTGATCAGTCGTATCCTCCTCTCCGTAGTGCTCTGTGGACTCCATATATGCCGAGGCACCTATGAGCGCCTCTATTGCCGCCCTATCCTCGTCAACTCCATCTACCGGATCCCTCTCGCATCCAAAGAATGCGACAACCGGTATTATGAGCCACAATACCCGCTTCATACAACCTTCTTTTTGAGGGTTAAGAAAAAAACGGCTCTTTCCCAATTTGAGTGGGTAACAGTTATATATAATTTGTGTTAATATATC
>CAYRBN010000143.1:0-2370 GCA_964422625.1 uncultured bacterium
GATACAATCTATTACTGGAGAGTCCAATCTATTGATAGTGCAGGTAACAAAAGCGACTGGTCTTCTATATGGAGTTTTGTGATTGATACCACATCCCCTATTATAGACAGCATAACAGATTTACCCGATACAGTGGGGTTCTTTGGCCCATTTACGGTGAGGACAAAGGTCACAGACAACTTATCTATCAAAGATGTTGTTCTCTACTTCAGGATAAACAATGGAGAATGGGTAGCTGACACAATGGTGGGCAGTGGTAATTGGTATGAGGGAGAGATTTCTGAACAGACACCTGCGGACACCATCATAATAGACTACTATATCACAGCATCAGACTTTGCAGATAACCTATCCAGAGACCCACAGACGGGTAGTTACTCATTTACACTGTTCCTTACAGGTATAGAGGAGATGAGAGATATACCGGATAGATTTGTCCTGTTTGCCCCCAGACCAAATCCATCTGTAGGGATAGTTAAGATAGCGTATGGGTTACCAGAGAGGGCAGATATAGGGCTCAGTATATATGATATTCAGGGAAGACTGGTGGATGTGGTCTATAGAGGCAAAAGGAATGCAGGTTATCATAAATTGAAGATAGATTCAAGAGACCTCGCGTCAGGCATCTATTTTATACGATTTCAGACTCCATGTTCTACCTATATAGAGAAACTAATAATTCTGCGGTAGGTTGAGAGTTAAGAGCGGATAGGCTGAAAATTTTTCTAATAGCCTATTATTAATTAAGGGTATGAATAAGTTAATATCTCAAGACAGGGATTTTTCCTCCTGGTATAATGAAATTGTTATAAGAGCAGGGCTTGCTGATTATGCGCCTGTAAAGGGATGTATGGTCATTAGACCTTATGGATATAGTATATGGGAAAATATACAATCTATTCTAAATAAGGAGATAAAGTCTCTTGGTGTAGAGAATGCATACTTCCCTCTGTTTATCCCTGAGAGTTTTATACATAAGGAGAAAGAACATCTAAAAGGGTTCTCTCCAGAGCTTGCAGTGGTTACCTATGGTGGAGGAAAAGAACTGGAGGAGAAACTTATTGTCCGTCCAACATCTGAGACCATTATAAATGTTATGTTCAAAAAATGGATACAGTCATTCAGGGATCTTCCCTTGCTCGTAAACCAATGGGCAAATATTGTCAGATGGGAGATGAGAACAAGACTCTTCCTCCGCACAACAGAGTTTTTGTGGCAGGAAGGTCATACAGCCCATGCAACACATAAGGAGGCGGAAGAGATGTCTCTTATGGCACTTACTATGTATAGAACTTTTATGGAAGAGATACTTTCAATACCTATTATATGTGGAGAGAAGACCATCTTACAAAGATTTGCAGGCGCCAACACAACATATACACTTGAGGCAATGATGGGAGACTATAAGGCACTTCAGATGGGCACATCGCACGATCTTGGACAGAATTTTGCAAAACCATTTGATATAACCTACCAGACAAGAGAAAATAGACTTGAGTATGTCTGGCAAACATCCTGGGGGGTCTCAACCCGTCTCATAGGTGCCATTGTTATGGTGCATGGAGATGATAAGGGATTGGTCCTGCCTCCTTTGATTGCACCTATTCAGATAATTATCATTCCTATATGGAGGGGGGATGAAAAAAGAAGCGTAATGGAATCGGCATCTTCTCTCAAAAAGCGTTTTGGAGATTTCAGGGTTAAAATTGATTCTCGAGAGGGACTTACACCCGGTTTCAAGTTCAATGAGTGGGAGATGAAAGGGGTGCCACTGAGGGTGGAGATAGGGCCGAGAGACCTTGAGGCGGGAACAGTAACAATTGCAAGAAGGGATGAAAAAGGACGAACTGTTATAAAGAATGATGAAGTGAAGAAAGTCGTTACAGAAACCTTGAATAAAATCCAAAAAAATCTACTCCTTCTCGCAAGGAGATCCAGAGAAGAGGCTACTCATCTTGTGGATGATTGGGAGGAGTTTAGGGACAAAAGAGGATTTGTTCTCTCCCACTTTTGTGGGGATGGAGAATGTGAGGAGAGGATACAGAAAGAGACGAATATGACCATAAGATGTATTCCAATGGATGGGAAGAATGAGAAAGGGAGATGTATCCTGTGTGGAGAAGACTCACGGAAAAGGGTTGTATTTGCAAAAGCGTACTGAAATAGGGACAAATTCTAAATCCGAAATTAGAAACAACTTCAAAGCACAAATGACCAAAATCCAAAACAGATAATGAGTTTATGGGAGCAGGGGCAAGATTCATCAGTTCCTCTCTCCGCGACCTCTGCTAACTCTGCGGTTAAGGAATTGATTTGATTTTTTTCTGTTACGGAACATTTAAAATGGGACATTCTCGGAACGCTAAAATG
>CAYRBN010000144.1:0-2361 GCA_964422625.1 uncultured bacterium
AAGGGAAATAGGAAATGGCGACGAAAAAAATGAGAGGGTATGCCCTGAAATGCAGGAATAGACAGTGATTGAAACCAATAACCACCCTTATTTTCGTAATAATGACGAAACTTATAAAATATGGAAAAAGTTATGTAAACGCAATCTATTCCTTGTAAATGATGAATGTCCCATTTTAGCGTTCCCAAAATGTCCCATTTTGACTGTTGCGTAACAAGTAGACATTTTTTTCTTGACATTTTCATAGAATTACATTATAATATAGGGATTGGGTTATTAAAGGAACTTTATACTATAAACTATCTGGAGGTCTTGTGATAATGAGATTGAGAAAGAAGATAGGTCTATTTCTGTGGTTTGCAGTAGGCATATTTGTTGCCTTTATATTCTTTGAATGGGGGATGCAGTTCGCAGGCGCAAGGGCACCTACTGAGTTAGAAGAGGGGGTGATAGGAGAAGTAGATGGTCTGCCTATCTCCACTGTGGTTTATAATAACCTCGTAAGGAGTTATCTTCAATTTGGGTTTACAGAGGATGAGGCAGCAGATTCTGCCTTCAATGCACTTGTTAGAGAAACTATCCTTAACCGTTTCTATGAAAAGGCAGGGCTGTTCCCATCTGATGAGGAGATAATAAATGTTATACGAACAAACCCTCCCCCAGAGATACTTGCGGATACTATGTTTTTCACAGACGGAGAGTTTGATTTTATGAAATATAGAGAGATACTACAGAATCCCCAGAATATTAGATTCTTTATACAGTATGAAATGCAACTGAGGGATGCACTTCCCAGGCAGAGGCTATCTACATACCTCCTCTCAACAGTCCATCCAGCATATATGATAAATGAATATCTGAAGGGCAACACAGTGTTTACGGCTGAATATGGCAAGATCAGGATGGAAGATATCAGGGTAGAATGGACAGAGCAAGATTTACAGGCATACTATGAGAGAGAGAAAGCCCTGTTCAGAACACCTCCATCACACCTTGTCCAATTTATTAAATTCCCTCTCTCTCCATCCATAGAGGATATAAGACTGTTGGAAGAAAAGGCAGGAGATATAATGTCGCAACTGAAATCTGGTGTATCCTTTGATACACTCGCACTCCGTTTCTCTGACGATATAGAGACCAGAGGCAATTTCGGCTATGTTGGTTTTGTAAAAAGGGGTGAGCTAACAGAAGAACTTGATGAGGCAGCATTCTCACTCAGAGAAGGCGAGGTAAGTGAACCTATAAAGAGTGAAGAAGGACTCTACATTCTGAAATGTATAAGCATAACAAGGGACTCTGTTGAGATCTCAAAGATATTATTGAGTCTTATCCCCTCCTTTGAAACACGAAGTGAGGTTATGGAGAAGGCACTCTTATTCTATGAACTTGCAAAGGAAGAGGGGTTTGAGAAGACAGCAGAGGGGATGAATCTTGAAATAGACTCTACCAAAGAAAACAGGATAGATGGTATCGATCTATCCCGCTTTATTAGAGATGCAGAGATGGGCAAAATATCCCGACCTATTTCAAGGAGAGATGGAATATATGTATTCAGTTATGAAGGGGAGATACCCGAACAGATACCTCCCTTTAGCGATATAAGAGAAGAGGTGAAGGAGAGATATCTTTTCATAAGAAGGGAGGAGATAGCAAGAGAGAGGCTTCAAAATGTGAAAAATAGAGTTGATAAGGGTGAAACTTTTGCTGATGCAGTTGAGAGGTATGGACTCAGTTACAATGAAGTGAGAGAGTTCGCGATAAAGGCTCCGCCAGAGAATCTACTTGGACAACCTGCATTCCATGGGGCACTATGGGCGATGAGAGAGGGGGATATAAGCGGACCGGTCATAGGACGAGAGTTTGGCCATATAATCAAGTGTTTAAGGAGAGAGGAACCAGACACAGAACAGATGGAAGAGGAGTTTAGAGATTTTCAGGTAGAGTTCTGGAGAGAGGCAAGGGAGAGAGTATTTGATGAATGGCTCAAATCCCAGATAGCAAATGCAGAGATAAAAGATTTCAGATTTTAGATTAGAAGATTGCAGATTAGAAGATTGTAGATTGAAAGATTACAGATTACCGATTACTGATCACCTACAACTGGTTACTCCTTACTGCCTACTGCCTACTCTCTCTCATTGCCCCTGTAGCTCAGCGGATTAGAGCACCGGTCTTCGGAACCGGGTTGCCGAGAGTTCAAATCTCTCCAGGGGTGAGAATATTTTCGATAGATAGGGGCACACAGATTCTCACAGATAAAACTGATTTCCACTGAATAATTTTATCTCTTTATATTTATACATAATTCCAAATTATGCGTTAAAAAACCACGAGATTACACAAGATTATCACAAGACAAGT
>CAYRBN010000145.1:0-2343 GCA_964422625.1 uncultured bacterium
CAACGTCCCATTTTAGCGTTCCGAGAATGTCCCATTTTAAATGTTCCGTAACAGCAAAAAATAACCACAGAGAACGCAAAGCTTCTGCAACACAGACGAACTTTGTTAAAAAGAAAAAAACTCTGTAATTTAAATTTTCCTTGACAAGCAAGAATTTATATGATATACTGATTCTGAAGGAGGATTCTATGCCCGTTTCAGAAGATATTCTAAAAAGGGTTAAAAAACTGAGAGAGGATATCGCCCATCATAACCACAGATACTATGTGCTCAACCAGCCGCTCATATCAGACTATGAGTATGATATGCTCATGAAGGAACTCTCCAGTATTGAAAGAAGATACCCCGAGATTATCACAGAGGATTCACCAACACAGAGGATTGGAGAAAAACCAGTAGATGGCTTCCCACCTGTCCAACACGAACCTCCTATGCTCTCGCTGGATAATACTTATGCAGAAGAGGAGGTGGTCGCATTCCATAACAGGGTTAAAAAGAGAGTTGCAGACCCCTCCTGGACAGTGGAGTTAAAAATAGATGGCGTGGCTGTCAGTCTGATATACACCGATTTCGTTCTGGTCAGGGCATCCACAAGGGGGAATGGAAGGGTTGGAGATGATATTACTAAAAATATAAAGACCATCCGGTCTATCCCCTTGAGACTGCTCACCAGAGATAGCTGCTTACGAAATATAGAGGTCCGAGGCGAGGTATTCATACCAAAGAAGGCATTTAGAGATCTGAACAGAGAACGAAAAGAGAAGGGACTGCCTCTCTTTGTGAACCCAAGAAATGCAGCCGCAGGCAGTCTTAAATTGCTTGACCCAAAAGAGACCGCAAGGCGCAGACTTGATATATTTGTCCACACTGTTCCCCTGCCTGTGGAAGGGGTAGATAGCCACTTCTCTATCCTATCCAGATTAAATAAAGCAGGGCTAAAGACAAACTTAGAGACCAGATACTGTCCCACATTGAATTATGTTCTAAAATACCGCAAAAAATGGGAAGAGAGACGAAAAGAGCTTCCTTATGAGGTTGATGGTATTGTGATAAAGGTAGATAGTTATAGGCACCAGCAGACACTGGGCCGCACTGAGAAGAGCCCAAGGTGGGCAATCGCATATAAATACCAGGCAGAGCAGATGAGAACAAGGGTTATTGATATAGTGTCCCAGGTCGGCAGAACTGGCATAATCACGCCTGTTGCGATACTTGAATCTGTCTTTCTCTCTGGCTCCACAGTATCAAGGGCAACATTGCATAATGCAGATGAGATTGCAAGAAAGGATATAAGAATAGGGGATATGGTGTTTATAGAAAAGGGGGGAGAGGTCATACCAGAGGTGATAAAAAGCATTCCTGAGCTGAGAACAGGAAAGGAGAAAAAATTTGAGATACCAGAGACCTGCCCTGTCTGTGAGTCAAAGATTGTCCGTTATGAAGGAGAGGTTGCATACAGATGCATAAATGCAGGATGTCCTGCACAGGTTAAGGGAAGGATAAGGCACTTCTCTTTGAGGAATGCAATGGACATAGAGGGTCTTGGGGAGAAACTTGTTTCTCTACTTGTAGATACCGAACTGATAAGAAACTATGCAGATCTCTATTATCTAAAAAAAGACGACCTTCTCTCTTTAGAAAGGATGGCAGAGAAGTCTGTCAATAATCTACTAAATGCTATTCAAAAATCTAAAACTGTCAATTTTAACAGGGTTCTATTTGCACTTGGGATAAAGGATGTAGGGTACGGAACCGCAAAAGTCCTTGCCGAACACTTCTGCAGAATGGAGAGACTTGAGCAGGCAGGAGAAGACGAGCTGACTGGAATTCCTGAAATAGGACCTGTGGTTGCGGACTCTATAATAAAATTCTTCTCTGAGCCTGATAATAGAATGATACTGAAAAGGCTGAGAGCCGCAGGCGTCAATATGGGCAAGGAGACAGAACCAGTGTCCAGAAGACCTCTTCAAGGTAAGAGATTTGTCCTGACAGGCACACTTTCAAAATATAGTAGAGATGAGGCAACAAGGCTTATAGAATCCCTTGGGGCAAGGGTATCGTCTTCCTTGTCAGGAAAAACAGATTTTCTGGTGGCTGGAGAATCACCGGGTTCCAAATACAGAAAAGCAGAAGATCTTGGTGTCAAAATCCTCAGAGAAGAAGAGTTTATAGAGATGATTGATGCAGTTTAGAGTTTTTGCATAAGGACTTCAAGTGGAGCAAGATGCTCCACCTGTTGACATTGGACTTTGATGTATTACCCCAGAATATACGTTAGCCACAGAAGCACCTAAAAAACTTTTTTTCAGCCACAGAACTTCACAGAAATACACAGAAGATGGG
>CAYRBN010000146.1:0-1126 GCA_964422625.1 uncultured bacterium
TAGGACTTATCCTGTGCAAAGAGAAAGAGAATATTGTAGTTGAATATGCCTTAAGAAATATCAAAAAACCCGTAGGTGTAGCAAAGTATTACTTAACAAGGAAATTACCTGCTAAGTTATTAAAGCAATTGCCATCTCCATCTGTTATAGAAAAAAGACTTAAGGAATTAGAAAGGGAAAAAGAGTGAGACAATTAGATATTATGAAAAACAGGGTCGGATCTTGATCTCGATGAAATAGCTTTACACTTCACCCCGTTAAATAGATTACATTTCACTGAGCAGGCAAGGCAGGCATTACAGATAATTGAGAGTAAGCTGGCAAGTTTCTTTGGAGAGAAAGGAATCAAGGGTGAAGTCAATGTAAAGTGTAAAATGAAGACCTGACCTTTGAAGGGGCTTTATATGCACGAATTGAATTCGTGCCTACAATTTGACTGTTAGATGAAACGGACAATCTTTGAAGGAAAACGCACTTAAACAAACAGGATGAAAGAAATAGTTCCACAGGAAATGATCCAACAAAAGATTTTTCTTATCCGTGGGCATAAGGTGATGCTTGATTCTGATTTGGCTCAGTTATACCAGGTGGAGACAAAAGCATTAAACCGCGCTGTTAGAAGAAATATTGATAGATTTCCTGATGATTTTATGTTTGAACTGACAAAAGAAGAATATAAAGATTTTTTAAGGTGCCAATTTGGCACCTTAAAGAGAGGCAAACATTCAAAATATTTTCCTAATGCCTTTACAGAACAGGGGGTTGCTATGCTTTCCAGTGTGCTTCGTAGCAAACGGGCTATTCTGGTCAATATTGCAATTATGCGAACTTATGTAAAAATCAGAGAAATCCTCTCTACCCATAGAGAACTTGCACATAAATTAAGTCAACTTGAAAGGAAAACTGAAAAACATGACGGAGAGATTAAAACAATTTTTGATGCAATTCGTCAACTGATGGCACCACCTGAAAAACCAGATAGACGGATTGGTTTTTAGTTAGAAACAGGCAAATGAAAGCGGTTTTCAATATATAACAGGGACTTGTAGGAGAGGCTCATGTAGAGAGTGTGGGGGTAAGGGGGTGTGGGAGCATGGGGGTGTGGGAGCGGCTTCCCTTACTCCGA
>CAYRBN010000146.1:1226-2318 GCA_964422625.1 uncultured bacterium
CCCTTACTCCGAGACACCCCCTTACTCCGTTACCCGTAAAAGTCTCGTCCAGTCCCTGTTAAAAAAGAAAAGGAGTAGGGGTTTGATAATCCCCAAAATCAATCTTTAAGAATAACTACATGAAGAAGGAATTATCAAATAATGATAGAAAAATCAAGGGTAATCTGTGTCCTAAACAAATATGTTACCTATACTGGTCTATCATAGTATAGCACCGTTTGAGTTGAGCGGCGTCTGGGTTTCAAGGAGAAGGTTTGAGAGACAGATAGAGTGGCTTTTTAAGAATGGATTTAGAACCGTCACCCCAGAGGAGTCTATCAGGGCTCAACCCAGATATGAAAGGTCAGTTCTACTCACATTTGATGATGGATATGACAACTTCTATCAGGAGGCTCTTCCTGTATTACTTAAATATGGCTTCACTGCCACGGTATTTGTGGTATCAGGCTATGTTGGTAAAAAGAACAGCTGGGATGCGGGTATAACCCAACTCACCCATATGGGATGGGATAAGATCAGAGAGATCTCTAACATGGGTTTTGAGATTGCCTCTCATACATATACACACCCAGATCTGACAAAACTTTCACCAAAAGAACTGAAGAGAGAACTGGACTTCTCCAAAAAAATGATAGAGGATAAGATTGGCAAACCTGTAAACTATCTCTCTTATTCGTTTGGCAGACATTCAAAACTTGTGAGAGACTGTGCTAAAGAGATATATACTGCCTGTTTCTGCTCAAATCCATTCTCTAAAGAGAGATGGGCAATTGGTAGAATGGGGATCTACATTATTGACACGATGGGAGAATATAGGGCGAAACTCTTTCCACAGAAAAATGGGGCTTTTTATATCTTTATAGGAGTTAAAAATAATGCGATAAACTTTGTTGCAAGAGGGACCCCATTATGGAATAGGATAAGGAGGGGTAGTCGGAAGCAAACTCCTGACAGCACAGTATTCGTATAGGTTAGGCGGTAGGCTGAAGCTAAGGAAGAAAGTGTTGAAAGCATTCTTTGCGCCTTTGCGAGAGAGATTTTTCTGTTACGGAACATTTAAAATGAGACAATCTCGGAACGCTAAAATGGGAC
>CAYRBN010000147.1:0-2276 GCA_964422625.1 uncultured bacterium
TACTCCCTTGTCTCCTTGTCTCCCATACGCCCTACGCCTTACGCTCTACGCCTTCCGGTCTCTCTATCTTCCTTTTCACATATTCCATTACCTCGTCTCTTTTGTCTCCAAACCTTATATATATCCCCCGGAAATTTTCCAGTCTTCTCGGGGTTGAGAACACAGAGAGAAATACACCGTTTTTGTCAGGATAAAAACTTCTAAACTCTTTCCATCTTCTCTTCTGTTCCGTCAGAAGACCCTTTATAACAATAGACTCATCGTTAAATTCATATCTTGTTGCCACAAAGTACGGAGAGATAGCATTGCCAATGAGGATAATCCCAAGAACAAGACCCCATAACTGAAACAATATATACGACCCCACAAACACGACAACGAGCAATAGGACAAGGACTGTCGTCCTCCTTCTATTCTCCTTGCTGGGATGTGATACCCATTTCACAAAACCCCTCTTTAAGTATACGATATGTCTGGATCAGCCCCTGGGAGACTACCTTTGTGTCAGATATAACCGGCATAAAGTTTGAATCACCTGTCCACCTCGGAACTATGTGTATATGTAAATGCTCTTCCCCTGCACCCGCAACCTTGCCAAGATTCATCCCAATGTTGAAAGACTCAGCCTTCAATCTCTCTTTTAATACCCCACCCCCCTTTTTTACCAGCTTTGAAAGGGAGAGCATCTCGTCAGTAGTAAGTGAGTTTAGATCTTCTGTGTGTCTTGTGGGGGCAACCATTATATGTCCGTTATTATAGGGATAGATATTCATAATGATAAACGCAAGTTGTTCAGAGAATAGAACAAACCCATCCTCCCCTTTTTTCAATGCATCACAGAATACACATCCCTCCTTTGATGGAGCAAGTATATACTCCATCCTCCATGGTGCCCACAACCTTTCCATAAGAACCCCCCCCTTTATCAGTAAGCAGTAGGCAGTAGGCAGTAAGCAGTAAGATTGGTTATTTGTTATTAGTTATTGGTTATTAGGTCAAATCAGGTGTTAGGTGTCAGGTGTTGCAAGGACGGTTATTAGTTATTTGTTATTGGTTATTAGGTTATTACTCCCTTACGCCCTACGCCTTACGCATTACGCAATACCCCTTCATCCTTTATCCTTTCACTGCCCAATTATAAGTGGCATTCCAGTACCGGTTGGGGATGTCGGCATAATAACAAAGGTTTTGTTCTCTGAATCTGCAAGTTCTTTATAGGCCTGAATTGCGGTATGCTGCAGATATTTTGAGGTCAGTGTCCTGTTGATTATGCGCTGGGCCTCAGCTATCCCCTTTGCCTCAACCACCTTTATCTCTGCCTCTCTCTCTGCCTTCTGAAGCACAAACTCCATCTTCTTTGCCTCTTGTTCTGCGGCAAGCTTCATATCTATGGCATCGGCAATCTTTACAGGCAGCTCCACATTTCGTAACAAAACCCTCTCAGTTACTATGCCTCTACCATCAAGTGCATTCTTTATATCTATAAAAATTTCAGATGTTACCATCTCTCTCTTATGAGAGTATATATCCGCTGTCAGATATCTTGCGGCCACATCTCTTATAGCGGTTCTTATTGCAGGTCGTAGTATCTTGGCCTCATAATCCAGACCTATGGTCTCGAAAATCTCATCTGCCTTTGCAGGGTCCACTCTATACCATACTGTCAGCTCAAGCCTGACCCTCAACCCCTCACTGGTAAGTGCCTCAATTGCATCATCTCCCCTTACCCGTCCCTCTCTTGCCCTTCCAGACATCGTATATTCCTGGGTCCTGACCTCCATTGGGATAAGTACAGCAAATGGATTTATGAGATGGAGTCCTGATGGCACAGTAGCAGGTGCAACCTTACCAAATACAATCTTTACCGCAACATACCCTGGCCTTACCAGTCGGACAGAGCGACCAAGCACGATAAGAAAAACAAGACCTACTATAACGGAAAGGGCGATTCCGCGCGTTCGCCTGTTAAATGTAAAAACAGGCATCTCTTCAAACTCTCTCATCTCTCCCCCCTTGTAAAATTAAAGATAATTACAAACTTCCAATCTCTCTGTAATATAGGGTCATTTGACCCATACTGGGTTAATTACTGTCCTATATTAGGTTTTTCTACTGGGAGCTTAAACACATTCAATTTTTATTATAACACACCTTTTTATAAATGTCAAGAGAATTTGCTTTCTATGTTACGCAACAGTCAAAATGGGACATTTTGGGAACGCTAAAATGGGACATTCAAGGACATATTTATCTGTCGGTAGACAATCAGCAACTAA
>CAYRBN010000148.1:0-2256 GCA_964422625.1 uncultured bacterium
AAGTTCTACTTTCTGCCCCTCTCCCCTATTGATTTTTAGGATCTTATTTCTTTCATCATCAAATGTTATGCCTCCTCCATAGTAAATCACAGATAGTCCTGAATAGAGTGGTAAAAATGCAAGCCTATATTCTCCAGGAGGGACACCCTTTAGTCTATAGCCGCCGTTAAAATTTGTGGTTGTGGTAGAGACCACCCTTCCATCTAAATCATATAGTATTACATGAACTAATATGCTATCTGACGAGAGAGGAGACCCGTTGAAATAAACAAATCCCTCAACCCATCCTCCTTCTCTTAGAATAAAATTTATTCCCGTGGTGCGCATACCTGATTTCACTGTAACAGGTCTCGCATCTTCTATCCTCTCTCTATTTTGATAGTATGCGAACACAAAACTTCTTCCTTCTTCTGGAAAGCCTGTGTGGACTGCATGCACAATATATGTTCCAGGGTAGAGATTTGGAATCTCAAAATTTCCGCCTGTAACAGCCCATATAACAGGGGCTATTTCACCGTCTTCAGTAAAAAGAGAGATACCTATAGCACTCTGTATGGGTATCTGATGTTCACAGTAAAATGTCATGTTTATCCTGCCCGCCTTTATCAGGTCAAGGTTGATATCTCTCAGTGTGTCGGTTCCCCTAACCTGTATTCTTTGTGCATCTCTTTTCAGGTTTGTATCTCTGTAATATTGAAATCCGTATTCTGAGCCTTCTTGGGGCCAGACATAGAGTATATAATCCCCTTCTAAAAGCCCTGATATTAAATATTCTCCATTCAGACCAGTCTTCACCTGTCTATGTTCATTCTCGCCCCAAAGATGAACACTAACTCCGTGTAATCCCTCTCCATCTGCTCTGACATAACCAGATACTGCCCCTCCCCTTCTGAGGGAGAAGTTGAGATCTATAAAGTCCATAACATCCACAATATCTGCTTGCTCCCATCTCCTTGCACCGCCATAATAGACTCCTACATACCCTTCTGCTGAAAGATATATCTTATGTCTTCCCCTACTTATACCTGTCAGATTGAATCTTCCGATGCTGTCTGTTGTTGTTTTATAAAAACTCTTTTTGTGTCTCCTGAATGCATCATATACCACTATTCTAATGGAATTATTCACAATAGGGTTCTGGTCATAATCTGTTACGACTCCGCTGATAGTCTCCCCACTATCAAGTGAGAAATTGACCCCTGCAATTGTCTTTCCTGGAACCACCCTTATCAATCTGGCATCACGAAAATCAGAAGCATTTTTGTAAAACTGAGAGGTGTAGTTCAGAACACCTCCGTGATACTCACCTGAGTGGAGACGAAGATAGTAATCTCCCTCTGGGAGAGGGGAAGTGATATATCTTCCATTTAGATCTGTCCGTGCCACAGATATCTTTTCTCCATATCTATCATAGAGCCATATAAATACATCGGATACAGGCTGACGACCATCTCGGACTACCCCCTCAATATTACCAGGCCGCATCTCAAAAATGGGAAAGAATCTCTCCTGCCTTACAGCACAGGAAGAAAGAAAGAATATAAGTGATAAAAGGATCCCTTTCATAAATACCTCTTGGAGCGATCAGGGCAAACGAAGTTACCCTCTACTATACAAGCTAACTGCCTGCAAATAAAGAAGTTACCGCAAATTGCATTTTATTTCTCAAAAGTGCTATTTTTAGCACTAACACGAAAGGGGAAATGGAGAATTTCTTATTTTCTCCCCTTCTCCAATCTTCTCCCTTTCTCCTCTAAAAAAACCATTTTTCACTTGTAACTAATTATGAACTCTTTTAGAACCAATCACTTTACATAAACAGCTATTCATCTCTTTACAGACTGTAGTTTTGCCTTTGAATAAACAGGCACTGGTAGCTTGAATTCTATTTTGTCACTGATTATTTCTGATGCGTCAAGGACTTCTATTCCAATAAGTTTTCCATCTCGAGAAAAATCCGCATGGACACCTGGTTTGATCGTTATGGTTTCCGCGGCCTTAGGCAATAAATCTGTAAGGCAAACATAAAGAAGGTCCCTAACAGGATCATACTCTATTTTCACTTTAATTACCCCCCATTGTGAAAATTTTTACCATACCGTGCTTTTACGGTTAATAACATAAAATTGTCATCAATATATTTATAATCCCAGAATATGCGTTAACAAAACCACAGACCTGTCCCGTCGAAAGACGGGAGGACACAGATTTTCACAGATTGTATAAGAATCTTCAAGAATATGACTTTTCACCTTT
>CAYRBN010000149.1:0-2145 GCA_964422625.1 uncultured bacterium
GGTTATAATCCTGTAGGTGTAAACTATTCTTTGCAAAACGGCAGATGTCCACTTTAAGTGTTCCCAGGTGTCCACTTTTGAGTGTTCCGTAACAAGTGGATTTTTTTTTCTTGACAATCAGTAAAATATAGTGTATAATACCTTTTTTTAGGTTAAAATCCTCACGGGTTAACTCCAATTCTCAATTTTTAATTCATAATTCTCAATTCTCTTTTAACCAAGGGGGGATATATGTTCTTAGCTTATGGAATAGTGGTCCTTATATTTATTATAAGCGGTGTCATGATACTGGGAGCAAATTTAGGCACAACGGTTAATGTCTGGTTCTTTGGCGAGAGAGGTCCTACCTCGGTTGCTCTTGTTATGATTTTGTCATTCGTTGGTGGGGTCGTATTAGCCCTTATAACAGCAATCATAAATGAGCTCAGATTGAGAAGGCTCCTGCGGGGTAAAGAAAAGGAGATAAAGAGGTTGACAGAGGACCTGGGCGCTATAAGAAACTTGCCGCTTGAGGAGGCAAAAAGTGAGACATAAAGAGAAGGTAACTTATGAAAGCATCCTCCTTGCATCAGATGAAAAAGAGGAAGAGTTGTTGCTCAGAAGATATGTAGCGGAAAATCCCACAGATATAGCCGCCTATGTGAGACTTGGAGATATTTTGAGAAAAAGAGAGATGTATGATGAGGCAATAAGGATCCACAGGTCTCTCATTAGACCCACTATGGATAAAGCGACAAGAATACGGGTGGGGCAGTCCATAATAAAAGACCTTCTCTGTGCAAAGAGATGGGATAAGAGTCTTCCCTATCTTCTGGAGATAGTCACCCTCTCTCCAAAAGATAGAGACTATCTGGAACTACTCTCTGCTGTGTATGAACAATTAGGACACTGGGAAGACGCCCTAAAAATACGAAAGAGACTGCCGGACAGAAAGGTGCTTGCCTGTGTATATGCATCTTATGGAAAAGAGCTCCTTGAACAGGGAGAGAGAAAAAAGGCACTCCAGAGCCTCAATACCGCACTCAAGATAGACCGTTTCTCTCCTTTAGCCCTTCTTTGCATGGGAGATATAAGATATGAGGATGGCAAGCTTGATGCTGCGATGGAGCTATGGCGAGCTATAATTCAGAATAGACCAGAATTTGCATTTCTTACCTATGATAGATTGGAAAATGCCTATTTTGAGAAGAAAAGATACAGGGATATGATAGAAGTGTATGAATCCTGTATAGGTGCCGGAGAGAATCTGGAGGCATCTAAAAGAGTTGCAAAACTCTACCTTAAACTTGGTGAAAGGGAGAAGGCACTGGATATTCTGTTAGAATTGTATGAATCCTGTGGAGGAAAGATGATAGCGTCCCAGCTTGCGGATAGTTATAGCAAGGAGAGAGATTATAGGAAAGCTTATGAGATAATAAGACCTCATATAGAGACAAAGGAATCTTACAGATGTTCTGATTGCAATCACATCTCTGACCTCTTTTATTTCAGATGCAACAGATGTCTTCATTGGATGACAATGAAAAGAACTCCCCTATGAAAGTTGGCATGTTTGGGGGAACATTTGACCCTCCTCACATTGCTCACCTGATTGGACCCGAGATGGTAAGGGAGAAGTTTTCTCTTGATAAAATACTATTTATCCCGACCTATATCCCTCGGCTCAAGGAGACACCTGCAGTTTCTCCATCAGTAAGGACAGCGATGCTTCATAAGGCAATAAAAGGAAACCCATATTTTCATATCCTGGATTTAGAGATTAAACGGAGAAAGGTCTCCTATACAATAGAAACAGTTAGAGAAATCATAGCCAAAAATCCTGAGGATTCCCTCTATCTCATTATGGGAACTGACCAGGCACAGGAGTTCTGGGAGTGGAGAGAACCCGAAAGCCTTCTCTCTATGTTACAGTTTATAATAATAACAAGACCTGGATATGAAAGGGGAAACATAGATGAGAGGTTGAGAAAAAAGACAGAGTTCTTTGAGATGAATCTAAACATATCATCAACAATGGTAAGGGATAGGATAAGAAATAACAAGAGTATAAGATACCTTGTTCATGAGGATGTGAGGAGATATATAATTGAGAAGGGGTTGTATAGATAATAATCTATTCAATCAGTGAAATTAGAAAAAGAGAAC
>CAYRBN010000150.1:0-2065 GCA_964422625.1 uncultured bacterium
TACTCTCAGTTCAGACTCACCCCTCGTGGAAAACATATAATTAAGGTCTGTCATGGAACAGCCTGCCATGTAACCGGTGCAGAACGAATTACAGAAGCACTTTCGGGCAAACTTGGTATAAAAGAGGGCGAGACCACAAAAGACGGCCAGTTCACACTTGAGAAAGTTGCCTGCATCGGATGTTGCAGCCTTGCCCCCTGTATAATGATAGACAAAAAGGTGTATGGAAATCTCACCGTGAATAAAGCAAAAAGGGCGGTGAAATATGATTGAAGAGATTAGAGTTGGGCTCAATTCCTGTGGCATTGCTGCTGGTGCAAATGAGGTGTATGATGCCCTGAGGGGAGAGATGAAAAAGAGGAGTCTCTCTTTCAGATTGAAGTCTGTGGGGTGTATTGGTATGTGCTATAGGGAGCCTCTGGTTGATGTAATAGAAAACGGGAAACTTATCTCCTATGGTGGGGTAAAACCCAATCTCATCCCGGATATACTTGCGGCACATAATGGTAAGGAGAAAAAAAGGGAAATAGTCCAGAAGTTCATAGTAAAGGGAGACGGGATAAGCACGATAGATGACCCTTTCTTTTCAAAACAGGTAAAAATTGCCTTAAGAAATTGTGGAATAATAGATCCTGATGATATAGATGAGTATATAAAAAGGGACGGATATAAGGCAGTTGAAAAGACCCTAAAAAAATTGCTACCAGAGAGGGTGATTGAGCTGGTGCAGGAGTCGGGTCTTCATGGTAGAGGGGGGGCAGGGTTCCCAACTGGTATTAAATGGGATATGGCAAGGGCTTCTGGATGGGGAAGAAAATTTATAATATGTAATGGCGATGAGGGTGATCCCGGTGCATTTATGGATAGAAGCACACTTGAGGGAGACCCTCACTCTATATTAGAGGGGATGCTCATCGGTGCGTTCGCAACCGGGGCGAGTGAAGGCTATATCTATTGTCGTGCAGAGTACCCTCTTGCAATAGAGAGATTACAAAATGCAATAAAAGTTGCAAGGAAATACGGATTTCTTGGAAAGAATATTCTTGGAACAGACTTTTCATTTGATATAAATGTTATAGAAGGGGCTGGAGCATTCGTATGTGGAGAGGAGACCGCACTTATGGCGTCTATAGAGGGGAAAAGAGGTATGCCAAAGACAAGACCTCCTTATCCTGCACAGAGTGGACTCTGGGGTTATCCAACCAATATAAACAATGTTGAGACCTTTGCAAATATCCCATTCATAATAGATCAGGGACCCTCCTCTTTTAACCAGTATGGAATAGGAAAGAGCAGGGGAACAAAGGTTTTCTCTCTTGCTGGAAGGATTGTGAGAGGAGGACTTGTAGAGGTCCCAATGGGGATACCCTTAAGGGATGTGATATTTTCTATCGGAGGTGGAATATTGAAAGGGAAAAGTTTTAAGGCGGTGCAACTTGGGGGACCCTCTGGAGGATGTATCCCAGAATCATTGCTTGACACACCTGTTGATTATGAATCAATAACAGAGACAGGGGCTATAATGGGTTCAGGTGGTATGGTTGTTATGGATGAGAATACCTGTATGGTAGATGTTGCAAAGTTTTTTCTTGCATTTACCCAGGATGAATCCTGCGGCAAGTGCACATTCTGCCGTATTGGCACAAAGAGGATGCTTGAGATATTAACCCGTATTACAGATGGGAAAGGAAGAGAAGAAGATATAAAAACACTTAAAAAGTTAGGGGCCGAAATCAAGCAAGGCTCGTTATGTGGTCTTGGACAGACCGCACCAAATCCTGTCTTAACAACAATCAGATATTTCAGGGATGAATACGAGGAACATATAAAGAATAAAACCTGTCCCGCACATAAATGCAAGAGTCTCATCAGATACTATGTGGACCCAGATAGCTGTACTGGCTGTTCTCTATGTTCTAAAATATGCCCTGTGGGTGCTATATCTGGAGAGATAAAAAAGCTGTATACAATAGATGCTGAAAAGTGCACAAGATGTGGTTTCTGTGTGGATTCCTGTAAATTTGATGCAATAGAGGTAGAGTAGTAGCGGAACTTTAGTTCCGCC
>CAYRBN010000151.1:0-2060 GCA_964422625.1 uncultured bacterium
CAGAGAGGGCAGATATAGGGCTCAGTATATATGACATTCAGGGAAGACTGGTGGAACTGGTCTATAGAGGTAAAAAGGATGCAGGTTATCATAAATTGAAGGTAGATTCAAGAGACCTCTCATCAGGCATCTATTTTATACGATTTCAGACTCCATGTTCTACTCATATAGAGAAACTGATAATTCTACGGTGATTCCAGGCTTGGAACAGGATTTAAGATGTTTATTCTTCCCCTTGACTAGGTAGTTAGTTGGTTGGTTAGTTACAAGTTACGAGTTACAAGTCAAACAAGAAACTTGTTACTATTCGTATCGTGGGAGGCATCTCCTGATGTGGGAGAGGAGTTCTACCCTCGATATGTAGGGATTTGATTTATCAAATCCAGATTAATTGGACACGATAAATCGTGTCCCTACTTTCCCACAATCAAGGTCCCGCCAAACAGACGGCGGGCAGGCAGAAGGGCTTTCCCACATTCTCCCTTTCTCCGGGATTTTTTCCTTGACATCTCACTTTTTTTATGGTAAAATATGAGAGTTGAGAGGAACATTGGACTTTAAATTATACAAGGAGATGGTATGTATGGTAAGATAAAAGATGATCTTATAAAAGAGATACAGTCTATGAAAGAACAGGGGCTCTATAAGGATGAAAGAATTATCACATCCCCTCAGGGTGCAGAGATAGAGGTAGAGGGCGGAAAAAAGGTGCTCAACTTCTGTGCAAATAACTACCTGGGACTTGCATCTGATGAGAGATTGACAGAGGCAGCAAAAAAGGTCCTTGATAGATATAGATTTGGCACCAGTTCGGTAAGGTTTATATGCGGAACCTTTGATATTCACAAGGAACTGGAAAAGAAGGTATCAGAGTTTCTGGGGACAGAGGATACGATACTCTATGCAGCGTGTTTTGATGCAAATGGGGGTGTGTTTGAGCCATTTTTGGATAAATCCTGTGCAGTCATTTCCGATAGGCTCAATCATGCATCTGTAATAGATGGTGTGAGGCTTACAAAGGCACAAAGATTTGTATATGGGCATAATGACATGGCCGACCTTGAGAGATGTCTTAAAGAATCAAAAGATGCAAAATATAGAATGATATGCACAGACGGGGTCTTCAGTATGGATGGAGATATTGCAAGACTTGATGGGATATGCGATCTCGCAGACAGATATGACGCACTTGTGCTTATTGATGACGCACATTCAACAGGATTTATAGGCAAGACTGGAAGAGGAACACATGAATATAGAGAGGTTATGGGAAGGGTTGACCTGATCACCACAACTTTTGGAAAGGCACTCGGCGGGGCATCAGGCGGATGCACATCAGGACGAAAGGAACTGATTGAGTGGCTTCGTCAGCGTTCAAGACCATATCTCTTTTCAAACACACTTGCACCAGTTGTTACAGGGACGACTATTGCAGTGATTGATATGCTCAGTGAGACTACTGCCCTGCGTGATAGG
Source organism: uncultured bacterium (assembly GCA_964422625.1). Classification (GTDB taxonomy): domain Bacteria; phylum Hydrothermota; class UBA3073; order UBA3073; family UBA3073; genus CAYRBN01. The sequence goes on from CAYRBN010000151.1 coordinate 1,477, forward strand.
CTTGAGGAGAATACGAAATACTTTAGAGATAAGATGGCAGGGGCAGGATTTGAGATAAAGCCTGGAATACATCCGATAGTGCCTATAATGTTCAGCAAGTATGAAAATGACGCAAAACTTGCCCATGACTTTGCAGATGACCTGCTCAAAGAAGGAATATATGTTATAGGGTTTTCCTACCCTGTTGTTCCAAGGGGACAGGCAAGGATAAGGGTTCAGCTCTCCGCGGCTCACAAAAAAGAGCATATTGACTGTGCTATAAGTGCATTTGTAAATATTGGGAAAAAATACCGGGTTATCTGAAGAATTGCATCGTAGGTAAGACGCAGATGGCCACAGATAGACAGGATAAGGTGTTGTAGGGGCAGGGCTTGCCCCTGCCCATTGGGGACAAATTCTAAATTCTAAATCCTAAACAAATTCAAAATCCTAAATTCCAATGATCTAAACTTGTTTTCCGTATCATGCTGGTTTTGAATTTTGTATTTTGGTCATTTGTATTTGTTTAGGATTTCGGATTTAGAGTTTAGGATTTGCCCTTACATCAAGGGTTACCCCTACAATCTGCGAAAATCTGCGTCCTA
>CAYRBN010000152.1:0-2011 GCA_964422625.1 uncultured bacterium
AATTTTATATTTCCTTGTTGTGAGGATACTGACCTATCACTGAGGGTGCAGAGATATGGCAGCATGGTTTATAATAGAGCTGTTATTGTATCTCACCCACCCGTAAAACAGAGTTTTATCCAGTTTGTTAAAAGAGTCAAGTATTCCTGTGAAGGGCAGTATCTTCTTTCTATAAAGCATCCTCATATATTTAGACATCGCAAACCCCTTTTATCAGTTATCAGGGTTATTGGGATAAGGAGCTTTATGGAAGACCTAACAAAGAATAGGCCTTTTATCAGACGCAACCCTCTCTTGTTTTTTATCTATTGGCTCGCATTGATAGCTCAAAGGGCATATCTGGCCTATTTTCTTCTGACCAATCACATCAGACTAAAAAACTATGAAACCTGTCAAGGAAAAATGACTAATAACTAATTTCTAATGTCTAATCAAATCCCAATGACAAATGCCCCAAAAAACAGATTGTATAAATGACTGATGACGAGACCTATGCGATCAATTGAAAAAATACTTATACTACTTGCTTTTATACCATTTGGTATCTATCTCTTTCTCCGTTCAGGTGGAATGGTCTCTGTTATTGTCCGCAGACTCAATCTACCCTCGTATCTGGCAAGAGAGCACTATGGGCCTGAACTTCTATACCTTTTTATCTACACTGGTCTCTTTCTATTGTTTATACTTCTGTTTCCCAAATTTGAAAGAGTGATAAGAAAGGCTATCTCCTTAAATGAGAGGTATCTGCTCTTGTCATTGATGGTATTTACTATCTTCTTTTCCCATTTCTATTTCTTTCGGTATTTTAAGACCTCAGGACTAAAAGTAGTAGAAGAAGAACAGCTCGTTTATTGGGAAGACGGGGAGAGAAAGACTGCAAGAGATAAGCCTCTCTCTGTCTGGGATGAGGGTGGGAATATGGTTACAGCCAGATTGATACATCAGCAGGGGCTTTCTGCCTATTTCCAGATACATAAGAGTAGCGGCATAGCCAATTGGAGAATGGGCAACCATCCACCACTCTATTTTACCATACTCTCTCTATTTGGTTCTCATTACATAGGGATGCGGTATTTCAGTATTATACTGATGATATTGAATGTTCTCTTAACATTCTTGATAGGAAAAGAGATAAAAAATACAAGATTTGGTCTAATAGCTGGTTTTCTGTTCCTATGTATGAACTACTACTTTTTCTATTCAATGAGGGCTGAGAATGATATTCTTGTGACCAGTTTTATCCTTATAACCCTGTATTTCTGGATGGCTTCGGGCAAGGGCAGACTATCTTTGCCTCTTGCAGGACTGTTTATGGGGTTGGCATTTTTGACCAAATACAGCGCATTTTTAATTCTTCCTATTCTCTTTATAGACACAATTGTGAATAAGAGATACAAGTCCTTTGGAATTGTGTTTGCTATCTCTATTCTGGTTTTTTCTCCATGGCTTATAATACTCTTTTTGGAGGGAAATAGTATGCAAGCCCAGCATCTTGCATGGTTCAGGCTACCACCATTACCAGGAACTGCACAGGCTGCTGCAGGTGGCACACTCCAATATCTATTACAGTTGCCAAAAGATATAGGACTTTCTATATCTTTCCTGGCATTGATTGGTCTCTTTTTCCTCATCCCTAAGTTACACAAGAGGATGAACTATCTGTTACCTCTCCTCTGTGTGGCAGTATTCTATCTGGCACCATTTTTTAAGCTTCCAAAACCAAATTATGCCATGCCAGGCGCTCCTCTGGTTGCAATTTTGGCAAGCTATGCAATTTTTAAGAGCTCTACATCATTAAAAATTAGGTCTATTCTTATCTTTGTCTCATTTCTGATATTTATTATAAAACTACAACTGGACATATTCTACTTTGTCAGGTAACTGGATTCACCACCAAGACACAAAGACACCAGGTTCAAGGGTTCAAGGTTAGAGATATACCAAGTTTTTGTTTCTTTATCCCAAATTATGCGTTAAAAAACCACGAGATTACACAAGATTATCACAAGAC
>CAYRBN010000153.1:0-1770 GCA_964422625.1 uncultured bacterium
AATTTTATATTTCCTTGTTGTGAGGATACTGACCTATCACTGAGGGTGCAGAGATGTGGTAATATTATCTACAACAAGGATGTTGTCGTGTGTCATCCACCCTTAAAGCAGACACTTATACAATTCATAAGAAGAATTGGTGTAATATGCGAAGGACAGTTCTTATTGTGCAGGAAACATCCATCACTGTTTTTGTATCGTAGGTCCCTTCTTGGGGTTATAAGGGTCGTAGGGTTGAGAATGTTCTGGAATGATCTGGTTAAAAACAGATATTTCATTCGCCGTACCCCATTTCAGTATCTTCTTTATCTCTTTGCGCTATTTTGTCAGCGAGTCTATCTGATATATTTTTTGATTGGTAACTACAATAGACTAAAAAATATTGGTGGATGAATATCCTATGGATACCACATTATCCCCGAAAAAAGGGGTTCATGCACAGACATGAGCATCTGATAGAGAGGCTCAGGGAGAAACATAATATACACATAATAGAATGGGATACTTATGGGAATGGTCTGGTGAGTATTACCAGTATCCCTGGTAGTCTGAACTATTCTCACAGATACCAGGATGGTGTCCACTATCACCATATAGCAAGATTCTATGATATAAAAAGAAAATTATCAAAGGAGAAATCAAAGGCATCTTGTTTGAATGAAGTTCTTTTCCAGAAACAGGTTAGATACATAATAAGACGATTTAATATAGAGATAATGATTGGAGGTCCATCGTCTTATCTTATCGGTTTTCCCCCTTATGACACAGGTATCCCTTTTATATTTGACTACCTTGATTGTGCTGATTGGTCAGAGGATACAGGATGGAAGGAGTCTGATATAACCTATATTAAAAATGCGGCTGCAGTTATATCCGTCTCTCGTATAGGATATGAACAGGTAAAAACTTATAACGATACTGTCTATTATCTGCCAAACGGTGTGAATATCGGCTATTTTCAAAATATAAGTGGAGAAAAGGTTAGAAAAAGACTTGGACTTATCGGGAAAAAGGTGATAAGTCTGATAGGCATAACCTGCTGTCCATCCCTCTACTTTATAGATGCGGTAGGTATGCTGTCCAGGAAACGGCAAGATATAAAATGTCTTATAGTTGGAGACAGTGTTCTAATGCCCATAATAAGAAAAAAAGTGGCAAAATATGGAGATAGTTTTATCTTGACAGGACCGATTGATTATTCCAAAATCTCAGGATATTTTGCTGCCACAGACATTGGGCTTTACCCCCAGGGAGACAACCCTTACTATCAGGCGGCGAGTCCGATAAAGATTTTTGAATATACAGCATCTGGCAAGTGGATTGTAGTAAGTCCACAACTTGACGAGGTTACATATTTTGGATTTCCTAATGTTGTCTTTTCCAAATCCGATGTCGATTCTCTAAAGGAAACAATAACAGATTGTCTCGACAGAGAACCCCCATCCATGCCCGAAAATATATGGGATTACGACTGGCAAAAGCTTGCAAATAGATTAGAAAAGATACTCTACTCAATAGTCAGCAAGTAACCTCACCACTCACTACTCGCTACTCACTACTATCTTATGCATTTATCTAATTTTAAACAAGTTCCACTCATCTTGAATGAAAGGACTGCAAGAAACCTTGTTTTTGCCCTTTCTATTGTAGCTGCATCTTTCTTTTTTGGGAAGGCAATAGCAGAGCAAAATATGAGGCTTGCCATAATAACGGGGTTACTTTTTATTTTGTGGGTGTTCTGTCTCAGAGTGCAGACAGGTATTTTTGCAC
>CAYRBN010000154.1:0-1647 GCA_964422625.1 uncultured bacterium
GTCCGCAAGGTTGTTTTTGCACAGCCTGGTTAGCTACGCAAAAAACGAATTATTCTCCTGATACTAATTTATTATAAAGATTTTTTTGAAATCTGTGTCTATCTATTCAATCTGTGTTCATCTCTGTTTTCCTCTTTTTTTCTTGACAAAACTCAATTTATGGTGTATGCTTAAAGGGATGTTTAATTTTTGATAAATAAGGAGGTAATATGTTAGGGCTTATTGCACTTGTTTCGCTATCCCCGATATATGTAGCAACTATAGATGGGGTGATAGAACCTATGGGTGCCTCATATATTGTTAGATGTCTGGAAATTGCAGAGGCTGAATCTTCCCCTCTCATAATAGAACTTGACACCCCGGGCGGGATTGATGATGCGATGAGAGAGATCGTCAAAGCTATTCTCAACGCAGATGCGCCAGTTATTGTATATGTCACTCCATCAGGTGCAAGGGCAACTTCTGCTGGGGTCTTTATAACACTTGCAGCCAATATTGCAGCTATGACCCCAGGGACCAACATCGGTGCGGCTCATCCTGTGGCTATGGGGGGTGGGGGTGACGAAGTTATGGCAGAAAAGGTTGTAAGTGATGCAGTTGCCTATATAAAATCAATAGCAGAAAAGAGGGGGAGAAATGTTGAATGGGCAGAGAAGGCTGTGAGAAAGAGTGCTTCCATAACAGAGAAAGAGGCACTTGAGATGGGAGTGATAGACCTTGTTGTTTCCTCAAGGGAGGAGCTGATTGCGAAAATAGATGGGATGGAGGTAGAACTTCCCCATGGAAAAGAGACTATAGAGACAGAGGGAAGGAAAGTTGTGGAGATACCCCAGACACTTAGAGAGAGATTCTTCTCAGTGATTGCCAATCCAAATCTTGCCTACATCTTTCTCATACTTGGTATTTACGGACTGATTTTTGAATTTTCAAGACCTGGCACATTCATACCAGGTGTAGCAGGGGTAATCTGTCTTGTTCTGGCCTTCTTTGCATTCAGAATACTGCCAATAAATTATGCAGGACTTGCCCTGATAGTTCTCTCTGCAATATTTTTTATACTTGAAGTATTGACCCCTACTTATGGGCCCCTTGCAATTGGTGGGGTGGCTTCGCTTGTTCTTGGCTCTCTTATGCTTATCCGTCCTGATGCAGGTTTTTTACGAATATCCATTCCTCTTATAATAACAACTACTATCCTTATAGGTGGGTTCTTTCTGTTTGCTCTTGGGATGGCCTTCAAGGCGCTACGAACTAAACCAACAACAGGAAGGAAGGGTCTCATAGGTAAGATTGGAAAGGTGAGGAGTAGAATAGATAAAGATGGTGTTGTGCTTGTCACTGGTGAACTCTGGAATGCTATATCCGATGAGATGATAGAAGTGGGCGAGAAAGTTGAGGTGGTGGATGTAGATAGCCTTACATTAAGGGTTAAGAGGCGCGACAGGGAGATGGGGAGTAGGGGAGTAAGAGAGTAATGACCTAATAACCGATTACTAATAACCAATAACTAATAACAAATAACTGCCTACTGCTTACTGCCTACTGCTTACTGGCTAGCCCGGAGGGATGGCCGAGTGGATGAAGGCGCGCGACTCGAAATCGTGTCTCCGATAAATCGGAGCGGGGGTTCGAATCCCTCTCCCTCCG